>JAQGOI010000305.1 GCA_028293685.1 Lysobacteraceae bacterium
TTCAACGGCGCGCGGCAAGCCGGTTTCGGCTTGTACCAGGTCACGCAGCGCGACGGAGCCCGCTGTTCGGCCGCGACGGCGTACCTGCGACCGGCACGCGCCCGCTCCAACCTGGCCGTGCACACCGACGCGGTGGTGTCACGCATCACGTTCGATGGCGCACGCGGGCGACAGCGCGCGAACGGCGTCGTCTATTCCGCGTTTGGCAAGGCCTTCCACCAGCCCGTTGGCCGCGAAGTCCTGCTGTGCGGCGGCGCCATCAACTCGCCACAGCTTTTGATGTTGTCGGGAATTGGACCTCGCGATGAACTCCAGCGGCATCGCATCCAGCAGGTTGCCGAGGTGCCGGGCGTGGGCGAAAACCTGCAGGATCACTTGGACATCTCCACCTTGCAGCACTGCCTGCAGCCGGTGACGTACGATCGCCTGAGCGACCTGCGCGTGGCCTTCGACTACTACCTGCGCGGCCACCGCGGCCCTGGCACGAGCAACATCGCCGAAGCCGGCGCGTTCGTACGATCACGCCGTGCGCCCGACGAGCGCGCGGATATCCAGCTGCATTTCATCCCCGCCATGCTCGATGATCACGGCCGCCATCGCCTGCCGGGTGACGGGTACACGGTGCACGCGTGTTTCCTGCGGCCGCGCAGTCGCGGGCGCATCACGCTCATCAGCAACCGCGTTGCCGACAAGCCTCGCATCCAGGCCAACTACCTCAGCGATACGACCGGCACCGACCTTGCGATGATGCTCGAATGCGCCAGGCTGTCGCGCGAGCTTTTCGCGCAACCGGCATTCGATCCATATCGCGGAACCCCGATCCAGCCCGAGCGCGACGACCTGTCCGACGACGAACTCATCGCCTACGTCCGCGCAAAGGCCGAAACCGTCTATCACCCCGTGGGAACCTGCCGCATGGGCAGCGATGCGGCATCGGTCGTCGACAGCCAATTGCGCGTGCGTGGAGTCGACGGTCTGCGCGTAGTCGATGCGTCGGTCATGCCGACATTGCCCGGCGGCAACACCAACGCACCGACCATCATGATCGCCGAGCGCGCGGCCGATCTGATCCTGGGCAAGCGGGCGATACGTGCCGATGTTTGAAAGTGCAAGGACGATCGCGCGGAGCTTGTTGCCGCTGGCTCAGGCTCCCTGGAGCATCGGCGGCAACGGGCAGTGCAGCACGCCGCAGATCGTGCGGAGCAATTCCGATTCGGCCACGGTAATCCGGTTGTCGTGGCTGATCGTCGCGGTGATGGCCTCGATCAGTGCCTGCTTGGCCAACGGGTCCAATGCGTCGAGCAATTCCCAGATCGCGTCCAGCGAAAGGATGCCCTCCTCGCGCGGCAGGTACGGCAACGCGTCGCTGGGCAATATGCGCTGGATGCCGGCCAGGTAGGCCCTGCGTGCGTCATCCGTCGTGTCGTTGCCGGCCTGCGCGACAACGCACAGCAGCGTCGCCACCTCACTGCGCACATCCGACAGCTTGCGCCGGCCGTAGCGGGCGTATTTGGCCGGATCGAGCGACTCGCGGATCTGCGACTGCAGCAGGCGCCCAAGGCAATATTCGAACAGTGAGACCTGGCCATCGGCGTGGATCATCGCGTGTGCCGTATCCATGAAAACATTCAGTTCGGGGCGTGGTCGCAGCCGCAATACCGGGAAGGCAAGCGACGCCAGTGGCAGCCGCAGCATCGGATGCAGCGCCTCCAGATGCGTGGATTGCAACTGGCTGGCACTGTCGGCAACGGGTTTTCCGAGCCTGGCCGCAATCTCCTCGCACTGCCGGGCAGCCAGCGCAGGATCGCGATCAAGCAACAGGCCCAATACCAGCGGCACGACGGTGTCGCGGTCAGCGGCCAACGCCCGCACCTTGTCGGGAATGGTCGCGACGATCGCATCGGCGCGCTGGTAGTCGTCCGGCGTCGGTTGCGCGACCTGAGCGGCCACCACCAGTGGCGCGATCACGTGCGACGTTGCGGTGTTCGGGAGTCGCGCGGCGCTGCTGGCATCCAGTCCCATGCGTGCGTCTTCTTCCATGCCGACGGGGGGCGCCGCGAGCCAGCGCCGCTGCAGTTCGTCGAGTTGATCGGCACGAAACTGCGGTTCGAGCGCCTGGATGCGTTTGAGCAGCGGTGGGTGCGTGGCGAACAGCCCGCTGAACCCCACACCGTCGCCAAACAGCATGTGGCTGGCTTCCTCGGCATCCGCGCGGTCATTGAGCTTTGATCCTTCCTCGAGCCCCGCGATCTTCTTCAGTGCACCGGCCAGGCCTTCCGTCTGCCGGGTGAACTGCACCGCCGATGCATCGGCGAGCGACTCGCGCGTGCGGCTCACGCCAGCCTTGATCATGCGTGCGAAGAACAAGCCGATGTAGCCGACGACCATCGCGACCAAAGCGGCGACCAGGATCGCGCCGGCACCCTTGCTGTCGCGCCCGCGTCCACTGAACTGCAGGACCTTGCGACCGATCAGCGCCAGCATGAGGATGCCGAACAGGATGCCGATCAGCCGGATGTTCAGCCGCATGTCGCCATTGAGGATGTGGCTGAACTCGTGTGCGATGACGCCTTGCAGCTCGTCGCGGTTGAGGCGGTCGATTGCGCCGCGGGTGACCGCCACGACCGCGTCGGATGGCGAGTATCCGGCGGCGAACGCATTGATCGCCGACTCGTGCTCGAGCACGTAGATCCCGGGCACCGGCACGCCCGACGCAATCGCTATTTCCTCGACCACGTTGCGCAGGCGCCGCAGGTCGAGGTCGGTGGTGTTTTCGGCAACAGGCACGCCGCCGAACTGCAGGGCGATCGGTTCGCCACCGCCACGCAATGACGCCATGCGATACAGCGATCCCAGCCCGATGATCGCAAGTGTCGCCAGCGTGGTGAACGTCAGCAGGGCGCAGACTTCACCAGGCTGTTTGTCGGCGCTACCTCCGTATGCGACCCACGCGGCGAAGTCCACCGCGACCACGATCCCGACCACCGCCATCGCGAACAGCACGATCAGCCGGGTCGACGCACGCCGCGCCGCGGCCTGTTGTTCGAAGAAGTTCATCTTGAAGGCGGGATTCGAGATTCGGGATTAGGGATTAGGGATTCATCGCCGCAAGCGGGAATGACGCTTTTGCGAATCCCCGACCTCAAATCCCGAATCCCGGCTCTTCAGAACTGCACCTTCGGCGCCGCGCGTACCTGCGCCTGGTCGGCCGCCGGAATCTCCAACAGCGCTGCGGGCGCGAACTGGAACATGCCCGCCACCACGCTGGACGGAAACACCTCGCGCCGGTTGTTATAGGACATCACGGCGTCATTGAATGCCTGACGCGCGAATGCGACCTTGTTTTCCGTGGAGGTGAGTTCCTCGGACAGTTGCATCATGTTCTGGTTGGCCTTGAGGTCGGGATAGGCCTCGGCGACCGCCATCAAACGCCCAAGTGCCCCATTCAGGATGCCTTGCGAGCTGGCGAGTTCGGCCATCGCGGCCGGGTCGCCGGGGCTCGCCTTGGCAGCGGACAGGCCACTCATTGCTGCGGTCCGCGCGGCGGTCACGGCTTCCAGGGTGCCGCGTTCGTGCGTGATGTAGCCCTTGACCGTTTCCACCAGGTTGGGAATCAGGTCGAATCGGCGCTGCAACTGCACGTCGATCTGTGCGAAGGCATTCTTGAATGCATTTCGACCGGTGACGAGCCCGTTGTAAATGCCCATCGCCCATAACGCCAGCACAACGATAATTGCGAGCAATATCAAAAACGTGACCATTGTTCTTCCCCTTGTTCATGCAAAGCTGGAATCAGACGCTATGATCGGCCTGCGATCGCAGCATACATGGGGGCTGAGCCGATGAAGGCACGCAACAATCGGCGGTCGGGACGATTTGGCCGCGCCAGGCTCGCAACGCTTGCATTGTTGTTACCGCTGGCGCTCGGCTCGACCGCGCAGACACCGCTTAGCTGGAATGCCACGACATCGGCCTATCCGGTCACCACGGTGACGGCCGCGCCGGCTGTCCGGGTCGACGCTGGCCGCCCGACGCAACAGATCGCCTACGCACCGCCGCCGAAGCACACCACGCCGCTTGCGCAAGGCTTTGACGTCCAGCGCTTCGAGACGATGGCGCAGGCGCTGGTCGCCGACCAGCGCGTACCCGGTCTGGCGCTGGCCATCGTCAAGGACGGTCGCATCCTCAGCGCGCGCGGATACGGCATCACCGACGTACGTGCGGCAGAACCGGTCGACGCGCACACCGTGTTCCGGCTGGCGTCGCTTTCCAAATCCTTCGCCGGTACCGTCACCGGCCTGCTGGTATCCCAGGGCGCCTTGCGATGGGACAGCAAGGTCACTGATTACATTCCGGGCTTCCGACTGTCCGACCCGACGGCCGCCCGGGAGGTCACCGTCGCCGATGTCCTGAGTCAGCGCGTCGGCTTGACCCACAACACCTACGACCGCGACCTGGAAGCCAACGTCGACTACCGCAGCCTGGTGCAGAAGCTCGCCTACGCGCCGATGGCCTGCCGTCCAGGCCAGTGCTACGGGTACCAGAACATCGCCTTTGCATTGATCGGCGATGTGCTGTTCGCGGCGACCGGCAAGTTCTATGGCGAGACGCTTGCCAGCCACATCTTCAAGCCGCTGGGCATGAATGATGCGAGCACCGGCCTGGAGGGCATCGAGTCGAGTCCGCGATGGGCCAAGCCGCACGTACGCGGTGGTGGCGGCTGGGTGTCGCTGATGCCCAAGCCGGCGTATTACGAAGTCATGCCCGCCGCGGGCGTCAACGCCAGCATCAGCGACATGGCGCAGTGGCTGATCGCGCAGACGGGTCATCGTCCCGACGTACTGCCCGAGTCCCTGCTGGCGACATTGCACGCACCCGTGATCGACACGCCCAGCGAACTGCGCGGCTCGTCCTGGCGTGGTGAGCGCTTGAACGCCGCGGGCTACGCGCTCGGTTGGCGGGTCTACGACTACGCCGGACACCGCGTGGTCTTCCATGGCGGCGCGGTCCAGGGCTATCGCGGTGTCGTGGCGCTTGTGCCGGAGAGTGACCTGGGCATCGCCATCCTGTGGAACAGCGAAAGTTCACTCCCCAGCGGGCTGATGCCGACAATCCTGGATACGGCCATGGGGCTCACGCCGCACTGGCTCGATGGACGGACCACCGGGGATACGCTGTATGCCCGCGATGCCGATGACGCACCCGGGATCGAGTCTTCGACGGCGGAAGCCAGGCCGAAGTAATCGTGGTGTTGTAACCGCGGCCTTTGATGGCCGTCGAACCGCTTGCCCAGACAACCTGCCAGACTTGTTTACGAAGCGGCGATTTCAGCCAGCCCGCGCTGCATTGGCTCCCATTTCGATCGGAGCATCAATGCGGCCGCGGCGCCGCCACATAAAAAAACTCCCTCTCCGCCTGGGCGTGCGGAGAGGGAGCTGATTTTGACAGCCTATCGGGGATTGCTTACATCATCGGCGCTGGCGCCGAAGGCATTGCCACGGGGGCAGCCCTTCGCTTCGCCGGACGCTTGGCCTTTTTCGCAGCAGGCTTCTTGGCCGCTTTCTTGGCGGTCTTCTTGGCAGCAGGACGCTTTGCCGCTTTCTTGGCGGTCTTCTTGGCGGCCTTGCGCGGAGCCTTGCGTGCGGTCTTCTTGGCAGCCTTCCTGGCTGTCTTCTTTGCTGGCCGCTTGGCTACCTTGCGGGTTGCCTTTCTTGCGGTCTTCTTGGCGGCCTTCTTGGCCGGACGACGCTTGGCAGCCGTCTTCCTGGTCGCCTTCTTGGCGGTCTTTTTAGCAGCCTTGCGAGCGGTCTTCTTCGCAGCCGGCTTCTTGGCCGCGGACTTGCGTACGGACTTCTTGGCAGCTTTCTTTGCCGCCGGTTTCTTGGCGGCTTTCTTCGTCGCCTTCTTGGCGGACTTCTTGGCAGCTTTTTTCATGGCCATGGAATGGCTCCTCGTCAGTTAACTTTCGGGTACTGCGGCCCAGTACGAAACAACATCACGGGTATCGGACCCGCGACAAACCGCCGACGCGCACAGCGCGCCGGAACGGATCTGGTGTGCCGGGCACCAGCAGCCCGGCAATAAAAAACCTGCATCGCGGAACGATGCAGGCTGGAATCTGGGGAGCGACGGAAGCGTTTCGCGAAGGAGACGTTGCCCGCGTCCACCTTCAAGTCTGTCAGGGCGGAGGGCTTCGTTGCGCTGCTCGTTTTTCGGATTGATCGACTCACTCTCTTCCGCAGGTCATGTCTGCTGCGCGAAACCTAATCACGGTTTTTTCAGCTGTCAACACTTTCCGCAAAATATTTTCACCCAGGCCGAGCATGCGCACGACTGGGGAGTGGGATCGGACGGGTGATGCAATGGCGCCAGACACGGCCGAATCGTCCGCCGCGTTTCCGCAGCGTTCGATAAAGCGCTTTTTTTCAGTACTTTTTTTGCACGCATAAAAATCTGGAGTGAATCCACGCCAACCCGATCCTGTTGCACATCGTGTTCGCCTGGCGACCGCTGGGCCCCGATATCGCCCTGAAATTTATTTTGCGACCACCGCGATTTTGGCGGTGCACAAAGCGATTTGCGCAGGAAATGCGCGAACAATTCGGGCCTGACGACGCCGACGATTCGACCGCAACGCATCGCATCGGCGAAAAAAAACCTGCCCATCGCTGGGCAGGTCGGTGTTCGATTCGTCCGTCAGTCGTCAGTGCAGGACGTCGACGAGTGCCTTCGCGAAGGCATCCAGGTCGGACGCGGATTTCGTTTCCGTGGTGCATACCAGCAATGCATCGCCGTGTTCGGGGTAGTCCTCGCCCAGGGATACGCCCGCCACGATTCTTCTTTCGGCAAGGCTGTCGACAAGCTCACTGGCCGGCTTCGGCAGCTTGATCGCAAGTTCGTGGAAGTGGGTCCGGTTGGGGAACAGCGGTTCGACGCCGGGAAACTTTAGCAGCCGTTCACGCAAAGCGCGCAGGTTGGCAGCCGAGCTGGCCGCGACCTTGCGCAGGCCATCGGGTCCCAGCAGTGCCATGTAGATCGTCGCCGCCGTGACCAGCAAACCCTGGTTGGTGCAGATATTGGACGTCGCCTTTGCCCGCCGGATGTGCTGCTCGCGCGCCTGCAAGGTCAGCGTGAAGCCGCCACGACCGTCGAGATCCGTCGTGCGGCCGACGATGCGTCCAGGCAGGTTGCGTACCAATGCCTGCTTGCACGCGAGTAAACCGAAATACGGACCGCCGGACGACAACGGCACGCCCAATGGCTGACCGTCGCCGCAGGTGATGTCCGCTCCGTTGGCGCCCCAGGAGCCCGGCGGCTTCAGCAGCGCCAGCGACATCGGATTGACCACCGCGATCACCAGCGCGCCGCGTGCGTGCGCGGCATCGGTCAGCGCGTCCACATCCTCGAGGACTCCGAAGAAGTTCGGCTGCGGCACGATCAGGGCGGTGAACTCGCCCGCGACGTCGGCGACAACGGCCGGATCGAGCGCGCCGTCGGGGCACGGCAGCGTGACGATCTCGATGTCCTGCAGGCCGATCACGGCCTGCATGGTCTTGCGATAGGCCGGATGCACAGACTCGGGAACGAGCACGCGGCGTGGACCCTTCTTCGCGCTGCGCTCGGCCATCAGCACCGCTTCCGCCATCGCGGTCGCGCCGTCGTACATCGACGCGTTGCTGATATCCATGCCCGTCAGCCGCGTGATCATCGTCTGGTATTCGTAGATCAGCTGCAGCGTGCCCTGGCTCGCCTCCGCCTGGTACGGCGTGTACGCCGAATAGAATTCGCCACGCCCCACGATCTGCCAGATCGCCGCCGGGATGTGATGTTCATACGCACCGGCACCAGCGAAGTTCAACAGCGCTTCGTCCTGTCGCGCGCGTTCGCGCATCAGCCGAACGACATCCATCTCCGACAGGCCTTCGGGCACCTTGGCCAGCGAGTGGACTTTCAACTCGGCCGGAATTTCGTCGAACAATGTCTCGATGTCCGCAGCGCCGATGGCGTCGAGCATTGACCGAACGTCGGCTTGGGTGTGTGGAATGAAAGGCATTGAAAGGCCGGAAGGGGAATCGGGAATGGGGAATCAAAAACTGCGAAAAGCGAAAACAGGGTCCATGGGAGGACGTTCTGCTCCTCCCATTCTCGATTCCCTATTCTCGATTCCCGGCTCTAGTGATCTTCTTCTTCGAGCAGCTCGGCGTAGGCATCGGGGTCGAGCAGCTCGTTGACCTCGGTCGGCTCCTCGGCCTCGATCACGAAAATCCAGCCGTCGCCGTAGGCGTCTTCGTTGATGGTCTCCGGCTTGTCGGACAACGCCGCGTTGACCTCGACGACCTTGCCGGTCACCGGGCTGTAGACATCCGAGGCAGCCTTCACCGACTCGACCACGGCGCAGGCGTTGCCTGCTTCGACGCGATCACCGACGGTGGGCAGTTCGACGTAGACCAGATCTCCGAGCAGACCCTGGGCATGATCGGAGATCCCGATGGTGATCCTGCCGTCGCCCTCCACGCGCGCCCATTCATGGGATTTGAGGAACTTCAGGTCGCCGGGAATCTCGCTCATCGTGTCGCTCCGTGCTGTGGTCCGGACGTGCGTTCGGACAGGCCGTGGGAAAGGATGCGTAGTCTAGCGAAGCGGGGACGGAAGCGATCAAATTCCATCCTGCGCCTTGCCTTCGCGGACGAACGGGAACCGCACCACGCGCACCGGCACGAGCCGACCGCGGATGTCGACGCTGACCTCGCCATCCACGGACCCGGCCGGCACCCGCGCGAACGCGATGGCCTTGCCCAGGGTCGGGGAAAACGTACCGGAGAGCACCTCGCCTTCGCCGCGTGGTGTATGGACGCTCTGCCCGTGTCGCAGCACGCCCTTGTCGTCCATCACCAAGCCGACCATCTGCCTGGGCGCGCCTGCTGCTTTCTGCGCCTCCAGCACGTCACGGCCGATGAAGTCGCGACCGGCGTCCAGCGCCACGGTCCACGCCAGGCCGGCCTCGTAGGGCGTGACCGTTTCATCCATGTCCTGGCCGTAGAGATTCATGCCGGCCTCGAGCCGCAACGTATCGCGTGCGCCAAGTCCCGCCGGCTTGACGCCCGCATCGAGCAGCGCAAGCCACAACGCCACCGCGCTCTCCTGCGGCACGACAATCTCGAAGCCGTCTTCCCCGGTGTAGCCCGTGCGCGCCACGAACAGCGGTGTTCCGTTCCTGGCGACGACCTCGGCCGCTGCAAACTTGCCGAGCTTGCCCGCCGCGCGTGCGCCGTCTTCATCGAGCAGGCCGAGTACACGTTCGCGCGCGGTCGGGCCCTGGACCGCAATCATTCCGAAGTCGCTGCGCTCGGTGACGGTGACGTCGAACGGCTGTGCCTGCCCGGTGATCCACGCCATGTCCTTCTCGCGGGTCGCGGCATTCACGACCAGGCGAAAGAATGTCTCGTCCATGAAGTAGACGATCAGGTCGTCGATGACGCCGCCCTTCTCGTTGAGCATCGTGGTGTAAAGGGCCTTGCCACGCACCTTGAGCTTGTCGACCGAGTTGGCCAGCAGCCTGCGCAGGAAGTCGCGCACGCGCGCTCCTTTCAGGTCGACCACCGTCATGTGCGACACATCGAACATGCCGGCCTCACGACGCACCAGATGGTGCTCCTCGACCTGCGAGCCGTAATGCAGCGGCATGTCCCAACCGCCGAAATCGACCATCTTTGCGCCCAGTGCGCGATGGGCATCGTTGAGAACGGTTTTCTGGGTCATCGAGGCGATCCGTGCAGGAAGACGCCCATTATCGCTTGTCTCTGCTTGCATCAAGCAACGCGTGCATCGGACGCTGGTCGGCCCCCCGGGCAGCGGGACGAGGTTGCAAGCGGTGCTGTTGCGTCAGGTCGCGGCTTCAACCCTCAAGGTCATGTTGTCGATGCCCACGATCCGCACTGCGGTTCCAGCGGGCAGATCGGGACCGTGGACGTCCCACAGCGCATCGGCGATCTGGACGCGCCCGCGGCCGCCGACGATGGCCGACTCCAGATTCACGACGCGACCGACCAGCTGCTGCGCGCGCCGATTGAGCATCGGCTGGTCGCTGACGCGTTCGTTGCGGCGGAACCAAGTGCGATACACCTGGATCGAAATGAAGCTCAACGCGACGAAGGCGGCGACCTGGGCCAGCAATGGAATGCCCGGCACCACGAGCACGCCGACGAACACGACGACCGCGGCGAATCCGAGCCACAGCATGAAGGCCCCCGGCGCCAACGCCTCCGCCGCGAACAGCAGCAATGACGCGGCACCCCAGGCGAAAACGTCCCAGCGCATCTCAGGATCCCGTGCGCGGCGCAGCGGCGGCGGCGGCGAGACGCGACGGCTGGCGCTCCATCGCTTCCTTCGCCAGCTCGGCAATACCGCCGAGCGAGCCGATCATGCCCGCCGACTCCATCGGCATCATCACGAACTTCTGGTTGGGCGCTTCGGCCAGCGCCTTGAAGGCCTCGATGTATTTCTGCGCGATGAAATAATTGATCGCCTGCACGTTGCCGCCGGCAATCGCGTTGGAGACCAGCTCCGTCGCCTTGGCCTCGGCGCCGGCCAGTCGCTCGCGCGCTTCGGCCTGTCGGAATGCGGCTTCGCGATTGCCTTCGGCTTCAAGAATCGTCGCCTGCTTCTCGCCTTCGGCCTTGAGGATCGCGGCTTGGCGGAAGCCTTCCGCTTCGAGGATGTTGGCGCGCTTCTCGCGCTCGGCTTTCATCTGCCTCGCCATCGAATCGATCAGGTCGCGCGGCGGCGCGATGTCCTTGAGTTCGATCCGGTTGACCTTGATGCCCCACGGATGCGTGGCCTGGTCCACGGCGACCAGCACCTTGGTGTTGATCTCGTCGCGCTTGGACAGCGATTCGTCCAGGTCCATCGAACCGATCGCGGTACGGATGTTGGTCATGACCAGGTTGAGGATGGCGATTTCGAGCGTCGCGACCTCGTACGCCGCCTTGGCCGCGTCGAGCACCTGGAAGAAGACGATGCCATCGACCTTGACGACGGCGTTGTCCTTGGTGATCACGTCCTGGCTG
>JAQGOI010000307.1 GCA_028293685.1 Lysobacteraceae bacterium
CGCGCTGTCGCCAGCACGTCACCCGGCGGCATCGTGGTGGCTGCGATGGCCAATGCCGAGGGCGCGAAATCCGGTGAAGCCGATCTGGTGCGCATTGCCGGTCCCGTGCAGACGCTGTCCAAACACCATTGCCGCGTGTTCTGGACGGCGCCCCTGCGCGACGGCGCCGTCGACGCCGCGCTGTCGGCTGCGTGGCTGGCCGACGACGCACCGCGACCGATCCTCGACGGACGCTTCCTCAGCCGCCCTGGCGTGTTCGCATGGGACCGGATCGACCCGGCATCGGCATTGCTGGCGGCGCACCTGCCGTCGGATCTTGCCGGCCACGGCGCAGACCTGGGCACCGGCTACGGCTATCTCGCCGCCGAAGTCCTTGGCCGTTGTCCAGACGTGGTCGCGCTGGATGTCTACGAAGCCGACTCCCGCGCGCTGGCGCTGGCCCGGTCGAACCTGGCGCGGTTCGCCGAGCGTGCGGTCGTCGCGTTCCACTGGCACGACGTCACCACGGGCCTGCCGCAACCCTACGATTTCATCGTCACCAATCCGCCGTTCCACGGTCGCGACCGAACCGAACGTCCCGACGTCGGCCGCGCCTTCATCGCCGTCGCGGCGGCGGCATTGCGCCCCGGAGGCCGGCTGCTGCTCGTCGCCAATCGCCACCTGCCGTACGAGGCGGTGCTCGACGCGCAATTCGGCGACGTGCGCATGCTGGCGCAGCAGTCGGGCTTCAAGGTGATCTGCGCGACCAGACGTTCGGCCGTCGTGACGCCAGCCCGGCGCGGTGCGCGATGAAGCTCGTCAAGCTGCTTGCCAACCTTGGCTACGGCAGCCGCAAACAGGTGACGCAGCTGTTTCGCACCGGCCAGGTCACCGACGCGACCGGCGACGTGCTCTATGCCGACGACCAGGTCGCGCATCCCGACATCCGCATCGATGGCGAGCCACTGGATCCCCCGGCCGGGCTGACCCTGATGCTGCACAAACCGACCGGCGTGACCTGTTCGGCCAAGGACCCCGGGCGCATCGTCTACGACCTGCTGCCGCCGCGATACCGCCTGCGCTCGCCGCTGCTGTCGATGGTCGGGCGCCTGGATCGCGATACCAGCGGCCTGTTGCTGCTCACCGACGATGGCGCCCTCCTGCATCGCATCGTGTCGCCGAAGTCGCGGCTGGCGAAAGTGTACGAAGCCACGCTGGCACAGGACCTGCGCGGCAACGAAGCGGCGGTATTCGCCAGCGGCACGCTGCAGCTCGAATCCGAGCACACACCGTTGGCGCCGGCGCAACTCGATGTCGTCGATCCGCGCCGCGCCCGCCTGACGCTGACCGAAGGTCGCTACCACCAGGTGCGACGCATGTTCGCCGCGGTCGGCAATCACGTCGAGGCGCTGCACCGCAGCCGCATTGGTGGATTGGAGCTGGGCCCATTGCCGCCAGGCCAATGGCGGCAGCTGGACGAAGAGGATTTGCAGCGTTTGTTCGGCGGCTGAGGGAGACTCGTGTGGGAGCGACGTCAGTCGCGATGGGTAGCCGTTAGCGAGACTGACGTCGCTCCCACAAGAAAGCGCCGCTCATTCCAGCAATTTCCGCCAGCCATCGACGCCGAGCACGCGCAACGTCTCGACATTGCGCTGCACGATCGCATCGGGATCCGGGAACGCATCGACCGCGCGCGAGACGCTGTCCTCGCGCAACAGGTGCAGCGTCGGATACGGCGCGCGGTTGGTGAAATCCTCCACCGCGTCCGCTTCGCTGTCGGCGAACCGGTAATCGGGATGGAAGCTGGCGACCTGCAGCACGCCGTCCAGTTCCAGCGTCTCGACCAGCGCGTCGGCGTCGTCGAGGAAATCGTTGTAATCCAGGAAGTCGCCCAGCACCTGCGGATGGATCAGCAGGGTCGTGTCGATCCGCTCGGCCGGTGTATCGCGCAACAACAGCAGTTCCTCGCCCAGTTCCGCGAGCAGCGCGCTGCGCGTGCTGGCGTCGCTGAGCACGAACCGGACCTGGCCCTTGGCGACCACCGCCTTGGCGAACGGACACAGGTTCAGGCCGATCACCGCGCGTTCCAGCCAGCGCTGCGTGGCGGCGATGGGATCATCGTGCGGATCGGCCGCCGCGTCAGTCACGGAAGTTGTCGAACTGCAACGGCCGCTCGAACTCGCTGGCACGCAGCAACGCCATCGCCGCCTGCAGGTCGTCGCGCTTCTTGCCGGTGATGCGCAGCTTGTCGCCGTTGATCTGGCTGTCGACCTTGATCTTGGCGTCCTTGAGCTGGGTCTGGATCTTCTTCGCCAGCTCGCGCTCGATGCCCTGCTTGACCGTGATTTTCTGGCGTGCGCCGGCAAGGTTGGTGTCGACGTCGCCGAACTCCAGGCAACGCACGTCGATCTTCCGGGCGACCAGGCGCGCGCGCAGGATGTCGGTCATCTGCTGCAGCTGGAACTCGCTGGGCGCCGACTGCTCGATGCTGGTGTCGTCGCGCTCGAAGCGCGCCTCGACCCCCTTGAAATCGAACCGCGTGGTGAGCTCGCGGTTGGCCTGGTCCACGGCATTCGTCAGTTCGTGGGTATCGACTTCGGAGATCACATCGAAGGAAGGCATGCAGGTGCGGCCGCGGGCGGGAGGCGCAGGGTAACGCACGGCGTGCATGCGGCGTGGGCACGCGCAGCGGGCGATGCGGCATCCTAGGCGCATGGATGCTTCCCGATCACGCCAGCTGCCGGCGCACCGTGGCCGCGCGAGCATGCTGATGCTGCTTGCGGTCGGCACGTTTTCGCTGATGGATGCGGGCCTGAAGACGCTGTCGGTGCGCTATCCCACCTTCGAGGTCGCCGCCTTGCGTGGCGCCGCCTCCCTGCCGCTGGTGCTGGCGTGGGCGCTGTCCACCACCGGTGCGGCCGCACTGTTTCGCGTGCGCTGGTCGCTGCATCTGCTGCGCGGCGGCCTGGGCATCGCGATGATGGCCAGCTTCGTCTACGCGGTGCGGACGCTGCCGCTGTCGACCGCCTACTCGATCTTCTTCGTCGCGCCGCTGATGATCACCGCGCTCTCCGGACCGTTCCTGGGCGAACAGGTCGGACCGCGACGCTGGGTCGCGATTGCGGTCGGCCTGCTTGGCGTGGTCGTGCTGCTGCGTCCCACCGGCGAGGGCATGCGCAGCCTGGCGGCCCTGGCGGTGTTGCTGGCGGCGCTGATGTACGCGGTCAGCGCGATCACGGTACGGCTGCTCGCGCGCAGCGACAGCACGCAGGCGATGGTGGTGTGGTTGATGGCGATGATGGCCGTGGGCGCCGGACTGCTGGCGATCCCGCATTGGGTGCCGGTGCGTGCGCACGACCTGTGGGTGGTCGCCGGCGTCGGCATCGCCGGTGCGGTCGGGCAGTACACGATCACCGAGGCGTTCCGGCTCGGGGAAGCGTCGCTGCTGGCGCCGCTCGAATACACCGCGCTGGTGTGGGGCGTGCTGCTCGATGCGACGCTGTGGCGTGTGCTGCCCGACGCCGTGACATGGCTGGGCGCGGCGATCATCGTCGCCAGTGGGCTGTACCTGCTGCGGCGCGAACGCGTGCATGCGCTGGCGGAGCATCCGTGAGGACACGCCGATGCCCTTGCTGCTGATTCCATTGCTGCTGGTCGGATTCGTGCTGTTGTACCTGTTGCTGCTGCCGCTGGCGCTTCTGCAGCGCTATCGGGCCGGCCACGCGCGCCGCCGCGCTCAGCCCTGGGTGATCGGCATCAACGCCTGGCTGCTGGCGACGTCGACAGTCACGTTCCTGTTCGGCGCATGGCTGGCTGGGCGCTGGGTCAGCGCGGCAATGACCGATGCAGTCGTGGGCCTGGCCGCAGGATTGCTGCTGGGCCTGGTCGGATTGTGGTTGACCCGTTTCGAGCGTGACCAGCGGGGTTGGCTGTACACGCCCAATCGTGCGCTGGTGCTGGTGCTGACACTGATCGTTGCCGGCCGGATCGGCTACGGCTTCTGGCATGCATGGCAATGGTGGCGCACGGATGCGGGGCACACGCGTTGGCTCGAGCAACAGGGCACCGTGCTCGCCGTGGGCGGTCTGCTGCTGGGCTACTACCTGGCCTACACCTGGGGCCTGCGCGCGCGCATTCGTCGAGGCTGATGGCCGGGACGATTGCACGACGCATGAGCGCCGCCTGCTGTCGTGCGCGTCATGGCGCGGGATAGCGTTTCTGGCAGACCTCGCAGAAAAAAGCCCGCCGCTGCGCGCGCCCCAGGTGCTTGCGATAGCTCAGGCGATTGCCATCGCGCGGACAGGTCGTCTTCGTGTGCACCTGGTAGTGCTTCTTCAGCACGAATGCTTTCTTCCACTCGAGAAAATCAAAACTGTACTCGCGCGCCTGCTTGATCAGTTCGCCGAGCTTGCGCGGCGGCAGCGCGCCGACGGTGCTCTCCGGGTGCACGCGGATGCGGAACAGCACTTCGTTCTTGATGATGTTGCCCACGCCGGCGAAGATCGACTGGTCGAGCAGGGCGTCGGCCACGAGCGTATCGGGTTGCGCCCTGAGCTTGCGCCGCGCCTGCTTCGGGTCCCAGGCATCGGCCATCACATCGCCGCTCCAGTCGTAGCTGGCGTCGAGCTCGCCCTCGATGAATTTCACCGAGCACGCGTAGAGATTCAACACGCCGTTGTCGAACGCCAGGCTGACGCGCGGGGTCGTCAGCTTGCCGCTGCGGTCGGTCTTGTCCTCATCGATGCGGTAGCGGCCGAACAGCATGAAATGCACGCGCATGGCAAAGCCATCGAACGCGATCAGGAAGTGCTTGCCCCAACTGCACACCGCACGCACGCGCTGACCCTGCATGCGCTGTACATGCTGCTTGCTGTTGCCTGAGACCGCGCGCACGACCCGGCCCGCGAATTTCGCAGCCTCCTGCTTGAGGATGACGATCGATGGACCTTCAGGCATCGCGCAACGCTAGCGGCGGCAGGGCGCACGCCTCGTGAACGGACAACCGCTTGCGCCCAGCGCAGGCCGCGCACACCGTATCGCAACCGTGCCGCTTCGCGTCGCGCTATCGAGGTGCTCCGACATGCTGCCCAGCGTCCATGTCCACTGTCCCTACTGTGGCGAACCACTGCAGTTGTCCATCGATGCTTCCGCGGGCGACCAGCGCTATATCGAGGACTGCCAGGTGTGCTGTAGGCCGATCGCGGTGAGCGTCACGGTGGCCGAAGACGGCGACTTCGACGTCGCATGTCGCGCGGAAAACGACGCCTGACGATGCCGCCGTGTTGTGAAGGTTGTGTTGGGTTCAGGCGTTCGGCGGCGCTCGGCGACAGCCGCGGTAGCCGGGCAATCCGCGGTGCCACCACCGCCTGCCGGGGGACTAGCCGTTTTCATCCCCGAAAGGGTTAACGCGGCGTTGCAACGGGGGTCGAGGCGGGGCTTGAGTTCACTTCGCGCTTGGCACAGTGCCGCTGCACGTTGGCAAGCGTGCTTCCCCCATTCCGGAGATTTCAATGAGCCCCCGACAATCCCTGATCCTGTTGACCGCCCTCACCGCCACACTGGTCACTCCGCTCGCGTTCGCGCAGAACGTCAATGCCGGCGTGGCGGCGCAGCAGCATGCATCCGCGCAGGCGACGCTCCCGACGACGCCCGCGCTGTCGGCCCCGCGCCCGACCGAAGACAGCGGCACGATGGCCGCGACGCCGGCCACACCCGCGACTCCGGCAACGCCCGCGAGCGCGGCGACCGACGGCACGGCAGCGGTGGGTGCCAATGCAGCGACACCCGCTACTCCCGCCACGCCGGCGACACCGGCATCCTCGGCCGCCAAGGTGAGCTGGTCGCAACTGGACACCGACGGCGACGGCATGCTCAACGCGTCGGAGGCAGCGGGCATCAAGAGCCTGGGCAAGGTGTTCGCACAGGCCGATGCCGATGCCGACGGCAAGTTATCGGCCGATGAGTACAAGGCCTACCTGTCGGCGCACGGCAACGCGTCGCGCCACAAGTAGGGCCACCCGTCCCTCGGGCGACAGACGGCGACTTTCGGGTCGCCGTTTTTTTTATGAACATGGTCTGGTACCCGAGCACCCGGCGCGCTGTTCCGGCCGCCGCATTAAAACCGGGTTCACTGTCGCGCGACCATGTTGACTGGCACCAAGGACAACAAGGAGAAGCACATGAATTCGCTCACCCGATGGTTTGCGCCAGCACTGCTCGCTGCCGGCATGGGGTATGGCGGCGCGATGGTTCCGGCAACGGCCAACGCGCAGGACGCCCTTTCGCGTGTCCTGGTGGATGTGGCGGACGTCATCTTCAACGGCGGCACGCCCTACTATCGCTACGGCAATTACGGCCCCGACGATCGGCTGATCGTTGGCCGCGATGCATACGGGCGTCGCGTCTACTACCGGGCCATCCAGCCACGGCGAAACGACTACCGCTACGCCGCCCTACGGCAACGCCTACGGCTACTACCAGAATGGACCGGGCAGCGGCGTCCACTGCAACAAACATGGCAAATGCAAAGGCTTTGATCGCGACCGTCGCGATGAAGATGGCCGCTACGACCGGGACCATGAGCGCGGCTGGCGGGGTCGTGGCGAGGACCGCGACCACGACGACGACTGATGCCAGCCAGCAAACGAAAACGACGCCCGCGGGCGTCGTTTTCAGCTCGGCGACTGGCGCCTGCGGTACAGCACAGCCGCACTAGTGTGCGTCGCGCTGATTGGCTCCGGCATCGGGCAGGGCGTGGATGCTTTTCTGGATGTCGGTCTCCAGCCTCTGCGTCGTCCAGGTCAACGCGCCGACATACAGCAACAGCACCAGGCCCGCGATCGACAATCCCACGCGCCAGCGACGCCAGAAGGACGTAGTCCGAACGGCACCCGACGGCATACTTTTATCCACGAATTTCCCCCGGCACGGCAATT
>JAQGOI010000326.1 GCA_028293685.1 Lysobacteraceae bacterium
AGCCCAAAACGGCGAAGATGTCGTCTTCCTTCACCACGAGCAGGTCGCTGCCATCGAGCTTGACCTCGGTTCCGGCGTACTTGCCGAACAGGACCTTGTCGCCGACCTTGACCTTGGGGGTGCGCACCGAACCGTTGTCCAGGGCCTTGCCTTCGCCCACGGCAACGACTTCGCCCTTGATCGGCTTCTCGGCGGCCGAGTCGGGGATCACGATTCCGCCGGCGGACATCTTTTCTTCTTCCATGCGCTTAATGACAACGCGGTCGTACAACGGCTTGATATTCATGCGACAACCTCTTAAGTGGTTGATTGGGTTGGAAATTGGCCGATCATTCTAGCACTCGGCTGGACTGAGTGCCAAAGATCGGCGACAAAAATGCCCGCTGAACGGGACTGGGCAAGAGATGGGGCGCGTGGCCGGCCTTTCAAGAGCACAACACCTACGAGGCATCGCGTATTGCAGCTGCACAAACAACAAGACCCGCGAATGCGGGCCTTGTTGTTTGCAATAGCGTCGCCGAATCCCTCGACCGGCAGCTGTTCGCCATCCTGACGGCACAGCTTGAATGGTTCCCCCGCTACTTCCCGACCTCCGTCGGACCATCACCAACGTCCTGTCGGCGCCAACATCCGTGTCGGCAGCGGCAGGATTGCCGCCCTCCCATGGTTTGAAAAGAGGGCGCGCGGCCAAAACCAGGTGAGTCGCGGTGGCGTTGGCGCAAGAAAAGCGTTTCCAACCTCCGCACTCCGCGTCAACGCGCTACCAATAGTGGACATCTTGTATTGAAAGTTGTTCTCCACGTTAGTATTGCTGTCTCCCGCGGAGGTTTCATGACATCGCAATCCCGAATCCGGCTGGCTCGTCGCCATGCCGGCCTGTCCCAGCTGCAACTCGCCCAGGCCGTCGGCGTCCAGCGCAGCGCTGTCAGCCATTGGGAATCGAGCCTGCCGAAAAACCCGAGCGTGAGTCATCTGCGTGACGTGGCACAGGTCACCGGCGTGCAGTTCGAGTGGCTGGCCACCGGCCGCGGCGAAATGGAAGTGGGCACCGAGATCCGGCTTTCGTCCGTCCCCGCGGCCGCGGCCCTGCTGGTCGAAGAACCGATCGAGCTGCGCCTGCTGCGTGCGTTTCGCGCTGCCTCGGCGCCGTCCCGGATAGCGCTGGTGGAAATTGCCGAGCAGCTGGCATCGGGCCGCGGGGTACGTTCGTACGACGCCGGCGCACGAGCCGGTCGTGCGACCGGATGATGCCGTTGCGATGCGATGATGCGCAGCCCGATTGGCTGGCTGAATTGCGTGACCGCGCTCGTTTGTCTTTGCACCTGCCCCGACGAGGCAACCGCCCAGGCCATTGCCCGGGCCTTGGTGGCCGAACGCCTGGCTGCCTGCGTCAATGTGCTTCCTGGCGTGCAATCGGTGTATCGATGGCATGGCGAGGTCACCCGCGCCGACGAGGTAGTGCTGCTGATCAAGACGGTGCGTGACCGCCTACAAGCCCTCACTGCACGCCTGGAAGCGCTGCACCCGTATGAACTGCCGGAACTGGTCGCGGTCGAAGTGGTCGGCGGCTTGCCCGCCTATCTGGACTGGATCGCCGGACAAACCCGCACGGGAGAGACGGACCGATGATGTCGTGGCTGCGCCCGTTGGCATCGGCCGGTGTGCTGTGCGCACTCGCCTTCACCGCGCCGCAGGTCGCCCAGGCGGTCGACGCATCGGACCTGCTGCCGGTCGATCAGGCGTTCGCGCTGACGGCAAACGCCTCGGGCAACCAGCAGATCACGCTCCATTGGGCCATCGCCAAGGGCTACTACCTGTACCGGCAGCGGATCAGCGTCCAGGCCGTGGCCGGCATGCAGGCGGACACCTTGCAACTACCGCAGGGCGAAGCGCATCACGATCCGTTTTTCGGCGATGTCCAGACCTATCGTGGCCAGCTGACCGCCACGCTTCCCGGCGCCCCAACGGGCGGTATCGTGCAGTTGAAGGTCAAGTACCAGGGCTGCGCGGATCTTGGCGTGTGCTATCCGCCGCAGACACGCATGCTCAACGTCGCGTTGCCCGACGCCGCCGCCGCTTCGTCGACCCCGGACAGCGCATCCGGCGACAGCGGCTTCGGTGCGCTCGGGCGATCCCTGTCTGGCGCCGCCGCGCCGGGTACGGATGCATCGCCGGCGGGGCTGGCGGATGCCCAGCCGCTGCCTGCGGAACAGGCTTT
Source organism: Lysobacteraceae bacterium (assembly GCA_028293685.1). Lineage (GTDB taxonomy): Bacteria > Pseudomonadota > Gammaproteobacteria > Xanthomonadales > Xanthomonadaceae > Cognatiluteimonas. Next base: position 2,219 of record JAQGOI010000326.1, read on the forward strand.
TGCATTCGAAGCGATCGTCGGTGATCCGCAGAAGCTGTTGCTGCGCTTCACACCGGCCAAGGGCTATTACCTCTACCGCGACAAGACGTCGCTGAAGCTGACTGGTGATCGCGGCACCACGCTGGGTTCTCCCGCGTGGCCGCAGGGAACGCTGCATCGCGACGAACACTTCGGCAGTGTCGTGGTGTATTTCGACCAGGTCGACGTGCCCCTTCCGCTGGTGCGCACGGATGCAGAGCCAGCGGACGTGACGCTGACGGCCACCTTCCAGGGCTGCCAGACCGGCGGCATCTGCTATCCGCCGATGACGCGCATCGTCGCGTTGCAGTTGCCTGCTGTCACCGCAACGCCAGCCGCTCCCGTGCGAGCGACTGAAGTCGCGACGTCAGGCCCGTCTTCAATCCCAGGTCGAGCCGCGACGTCCGTCGCTCCCACCACAGCTCCGCTCGCAAACACCGCTGACGCAGCACCCGTCGCAGCGGAGGACAGCCGGTTGGCGGCAGCACTGGCCGGCACCAATCGCTGGCTGGCATTGCTCGGTTTTTTTGGCGCCGGCCTGCTGCTGGCTTTCACGCCATGCGTCTTGCCGATGATCCCGATCCTTTCGGGACTGATCGCCGGTCACGGCACCCGCCTGGGCACGGGTCGCGCATTACTGTTGTCGCTGGTGTATGTGCTGGCCAACGCGCTGGTGTTCACCGCGGCCGGGATCGTTGCCGGGCTGCTGGGCGCGAACCTGCAGGCCGCATTCCAGAATCGCTGGATCATCGTCGCGTTCGCGGCGCTGTTTGTCGCATTGGCGCTGTCGTCGTTCGGCGCGTTTGAACTGCAGTTGCCAGCGGCGCTGCGCTCCCGCCTGGGCGCCATCACGGATCGCCAGCGCGGCGGCTCGATGGCGGGAGTTGCCGCAATGGGCGCACTCTCGGCGCTCATCGTGGGTCCGTGCGTGGCGCCACCGCTGGCCGGAGCAGTCCTGTATATCGGCCAGAGCCACGACCCGGTGTTTGGCGGCGCGGCGTTGTTCCTGCTGGCAATGGGCATGGGCATGCCGCTGTTGGCGTTCGGGGCCGCGGCCGGACGTGGCATGCCGACCAGCGGCCCGTGGATGACGGCCGCCCAGCGCGTGTTCGGCTTCGTCTTCCTTGGCCTGGCGATCTGGATGGTGTCGCGAATCCTTCCCGCTGCGGCGACGTTGGCATTGTGGGGATTGCTTGCGTTGTCCGCGGCCGCCTGGATCTGGTCGGGCGCAACACCCACCAGCCGCAACCGCTGGCTCGTACGTTTCGCCGGATTGGTACTGGGGCTGGTCGGCGCCGCGCAACTACTAGGGGCCATGGCCGGCGGCAGCGATCCACTGCAACCACTGGCGGGCATCGCCGGTGCGCGCCAGCCAGCGACGGCACTGGTCTTCCGGACGATCAAATCCAACGCGGATTTGGACCGGGCACTGACGGCAGCGCGAGACGCGGGCAAGCCGGTTCTGTTCGACTTCTATGCCGACTGGTGCGTGAGCTGCAAGGAGATGGACCGCGATACCTTCAGCGATCCGGCGGTGAACGCGGCGCTCGCCGGCTTCGTCCTGCTCAAGGCCGATGTCACCGCCAATGACGCAGTCGACCAGGCGTTGATGCAGCGCTTCGGGATCATCGGGCCGCCGGCGACGCTGTTCTTCCGCCGTGGCAATGAACGACGCCCGCTGCGCCTGATCGGGTTCGAAAAGTCAGCGCCTTTCATCGAGCGCGTACGCAGCGCCGCGCAGTGAGCTCCACGCCAAAGGTCCTTGTGATCGCTTTGATCGCCGGCAGTCTGGGCCTGCTCGCCAGCCTATGGACGGCAGGATTCACTCCCTTGCTGCACAGCGCACTGGGGCAGCGGGTACTGGGCGCGATGCTCGCGGCGCGGGCGCCCAAGGCTCCGGCCGGCATCACAGTGGCGCGGCCAGGGTTGGCGATACCGCCGTTGCAGTTGCGCGACCTGGACGGGCGGATCGTTCCGCTTCCCCTCGCCCATGCCAAGCATGCCGTACTGATCAATCTCTGGGCGTCCTGGTGTGGTCCGTGCGTCCGCGAAATGCCATACCTCGAGCGCTTCTCCTCGCAACAGGCCGACAACGGCGTTCAAGTCCTCGGCATCGCGCTGGATGACCCGACCGCCGTGCGCGCCTTCCTGCGCCAGGTGCCGGTCACTTATCCGATCCTCACCGACGCGCCCGGACCAGGGGATGCCGGGGTCCGTCTAGGCAATCCCGCCGGCGTACTGCCGTATTCGGTGCTGGTTTCAGCCGAGGGCGTGCTGCTCAAGCAACATATCGGGCCATTTGCCGCCGGCGAGCTCGAGAACTGGGTCGAGCCCTGAAGCTCCGCTTCAACAATCGCTTAAATCCGGGCAACGTCGCCTAACTGGACACCAACACCGGCTTCACGCAGACTGCGCCTCCCCCGAGCCGGTGTTTGTGGATGGCCAAGCTGCTGGTCCTGCACGGTCCCAACCTCAACCTGCTCGGCACTCGCGAGCCGCAGGTCTATGGCAGGACCACGCTGGCGACCATCGACAGTGACCTGCGCCTGCGAGCCGAATCGGCGGGGCATTCACTGGCGAGCTTCCAGTCCAACGACGAAGGCGTACTCATCGATCAGGTGCAGGCGGCGCGCCAGGACGGCATTGCCTGCATCGTGATCAACCCGGCGGCGTTCACCCACACCTCCGTCGCCCTGCGTGACGCGCTGGCGGCGATCGCCGTGCCGTTCATCGAAGTGCATCTGTCCAATCCGCATGCGCGCGAACCCTTTCGCCATATCAGCTACTTCAGCGATCTGGCGGTGGGCGTGATCAGCGGTTTTGGAGCCGACAGCTATCGCTATGCCCTGGATGCCGCCCTGGCATTGATCGACCCGCAGTACCGCGCCGCGGCGAGCAGCCCAGGTGCACTTCAAGACAACCGCACTTCGTAACAGTCGCACTTGGAAACAATTTTCACTTCGTAAAGAGAGCGCCCGATGGATCTTCGCAAGATCAAGAAGCTGATCGACCTGCTGGAGGAATCCAACCTCGCCGAGATCGAGATCAAGGAAGGCGAGGAATCCGTGCGACTGGCACGGACCCCGCGTGGCATCTACGCGCCAGCGCCACAGGCCTACGCGCCAGCGCCCGTGGCACCTGCTGCGCCGAGCATGCCGATGCAGTCGCCGACAGAGGCCGCCACCGGCGGGCATTCCAAGCCGCCGTCCGATATTCCGGAACGCGAAATCGTGCGTGCGCCGATGGTCGGCACGTTCTACACCTCGCCGGCACCGGACAAACCGGCATTCGTCGCGATCGGCCAGGCGGTCAAGGCCGGCGACACGCTCGGCATCATCGAAGCGATGAAGATGTTCAACCCGATCGAGGCGGAGGTGTCGGGCACCGTGCTCAAGGTGCTCGCCGAAAGCGGCCAGCCGGTCGAATTCGACCAGCCTCTATTCGTGATCGGCTGAGCCGATCACGACGGGATTCGGGATTCGTGAATCGGGATTCGGACAAGCAACGACCGCACGAGCGGCTGGACGTATGGCGCGACGCAATGTCGCTTGTCGAGTCGGTGTATCGGATCACGGCCGGCTTTCCCGACAGTGAGCGACTTGGCTTGACGGCGCAGTTACGCCGGGCGGCGGTCGGCGTCCCCTCCAATATCGCGGAAGGTGCGGCACGTCGATCCAGGCTCGAATACATTCGTTTTCTCTCGATGGCGCGCGGCTCACTGTCTGAAATGGATACCCAACTCGAACTCGCGCATCGCCTCGGTTTCGCGGAACGCGAACCGGCGATAGCCGACCTGCTTGACCGTACCTTCGCGCGTCTCAACGCCCTGATTCGCTCACTCGATTCTTCCCAGCGCAGCGTCCGCGAGACGCCGTCGCCCTACGAATCCCCAATCCCGAATCCCCAATCCCATGCTTGATAAAGTCGTCATCGCCAACCGCGGCGAGATCGCGTTGCGCATCCTGCGTGCGTGCCATGCGCTGGGTATCCGCACGGTCGCGGTGCATTCCACCGTCGACCGCAATCTCAAGCACGTGGCCATGGCCGACGAATCGGTCTGCATCGGTCCGGCGCCGTCATCCGACAGCTATCTCAACATGGCTTCATTGATCGCCGCCGCCGAGGTCACCGACGCGCAGGCGATCCATCCGGGTTACGGGTTCCTGAGCGAGAACGCCGATTTTGCGGAACGCGTGGAGCAGTCGGGTTTCATCTTCATCGGACCGCGCGCCGAAACCATCCGCCTGATGGGCGACAAGGTCGAGGCGATCCGCGCGATGAAGGAAGCCGGCGTGCCGTGCGTCCCCGGCAGTGGTGGACCGCTCGGCGACGAAGCCGCGACCAACATCGAAATCGCGCGCGGGATCGGTTACCCGGTGATCGTCAAGGCCGCCGGCGGTGGCGGCGGGCGCGGCATGCGCGTGGTGCACACCGAAGCGCACCTGGCCAATGCCATCGCGACCACCAAACAGGAAGCCAAGGCGGCCTTCGGCAACGACATGGTCTACATGGAGAAATTCCTGGAGAACCCGCGCCATGTCGAAATCCAGGTGCTCGCCGACGGCCAGGGCCACGCGATCCACCTGGGCGAACGCGACTGCTCGATGCAGCGTCGCCACCAGAAAGTCGTCGAGGAAGCGCCCGCACCCGGCATCACTGCGGACCAACGCGCGGCGATCGGCAAGGTCTGCGTGGACGCGTGCATCCGCATCGGCTATCGCGGCGCCGGCACGTTCGAATTCCTGTACGAGAACGGGCATTTCTACTTCATCGAAATGAATACCCGCATCCAGGTCGAACATCCAGTCACGGAAATGATCACCGGCGTGGATCTGGTCCGCGAACAATTGATGATCGCCGCCGGACATCCGCTCTCGCTCAAGCAGAGCGATATCCATTTCGAAGGTCATGCCATCGAATGCCGCATCAATGCCGAGGATCCGGACACGTTCATGCCCTCGCCCGGCCTGATCCAGCATTTCCATGCGCCGGGCGGCCCGGGCGTGCGCGTCGACTCGCATATCTATGAAGGCTATCGGGTGCCACCGAACTACGATTCGATGATCGGAAAACTCATCGTGCACGGCGCCGACCGCGAACAGGCGATCTGCCGCATGCGGGTCGCGTTGAGCGAACTGGTGGTCGACGGCATCAAGACCAATATCCCGCTGCAGCAGCGCATCCTGTCCGACGGCGGCTTCCAGCAGGGCGGCCAGAACATCCATTACCTCGAAAAACGCCTGGCTGAACGCAAAGAGAAATCGCTGTCGATCGTCTGATCGGGTTTGCACTGACGACTCCAAACGCCGTGATCGACTCAAGCCAGCAGGACCTCGAACGTCGCGCCGCAAAAACGCAGCTCGACCACACCGTCATCAACATCGAGCTGACGTTGATCAGCATCATCCAGGGACTCGCGCTGGGCGTGCTGGCATCCGCGGCGACGCAGCCGCTGCTGCAGCTGCAATGGCAGACGTGGCTTTACGTTGCGACCGGGTTGGCGACGATCCTGGTGTTCTGGTCGCGATCGCTGGTGCACACGCTGTCGTTCATCGGCTGGCCACTGGAATTCGGCCACACGTTTCTGTATTTCGCCGCAACCCTCATCGAAGCTGCGGCATTGACCCAGGTCACCAATCCCGAACACTGGTTCGCGCTCAACACCGCCTACGCCGCTTGCATCTGGGGCCTGTACGCCTGGGATCTTCGGCTTGTCCGGCGGCATGCGCAGGATTTTGAAACGCCCGGCGAGCGCGCGCTGCTCGACGACGTCATCGCCGACCAGCGATTGAACATGCGCTGGCTGATGCCGCTGGCCGTCGCATTCCAGGGGTTCTCGTGGTGGCTGCTGCATGCCTATCCGCGGCACATGATCGAGGGTCACTGGCATCTGTTGCTGATCGCCGCGTCCCTCGGCTTCACCCTCCACTATCTCTACGGTGGCGTGCGGCTGCTGCGTCGGCGCCAGCACTGGATCCTCGAGCGCGCGACGCAAGAACGCGGGGGAGGCTGACATGCCGTTCCTCGAGCTTTCCCTGCAATGCCGCGTCGCACAACAACCACGCTACGAAACCGCGCTGGAGGACGT
>JAQGOI010000327.1 GCA_028293685.1 Lysobacteraceae bacterium
CCGATGGCCGTTGTGCTGGTTGGCGCGCTGCTGGTTTCGGGAGTCGAAACGGTGTGGAGCGGGATCGAGATCCCGCAGTACGGCGATGCCGTCACCGTAAAGGACTACCGCGGCGCGGACGTGCGGCTGGAGCGCTTTGCGGAAATGGCGCGGTTCAACTATGGCTCGACCGTCATCGTGCTGCTGCCGCATGGCGTCGCGGAACTCGCGCAGGGCCTGTCTGCGGAAACGCCCGTCCGGCTCGGCGAACGGCTAGCAACCCGATTGTAAGTCGGCGCTAGTCGCAACTGTCCAGGTGCAGGCGCTGGCCCGGACGGATCGAATAGGTCGGCCCCCTCAAGCCGTTGGCGCCGGCCAACTCACGCAGGTCGCACTGGAATTTCTGCGCGATCGACGACAGTGTCTCGCCGCGCTGGACGCTGTAGTTGCGTTGTTTTGCCTGAGGCACCTGCCTGGGTCTGCCGGTGGCAATCGTCGTCGGTACACCGGTCGCAACCTGCGGTGTGGCCGTCGCAGGTGATACGGATTGCGGCATCACTGGAACGGTCCGGACGATGGCCATGCTCGGATCGCTGCGCACCAGCTGCTCGGCCAGTGTCGCCCGCGGTCCCTGCACGCAATATCGGTTGTAGAGGCCGACGATCTGCGTGGTTGCGTTGAGCGTGGCGCCGGCCGGCAGCCAGCTGTCGGCTTCATATCGCGGATTGAGGTTGCGCAACGGCCGCATGTAGCCCTCGCGCACGCCATGATTGCCCAGGCAGATGGCGAGCTCGTAAATGGTCGCCGGCTTGCTCAGGCGCAACGGCGCGGGCTTGGCGTCGACGTCGGGAAAGCTCAGCCCGTACTGCCTGGGGTGCAGGAACAGCCACGCCGCGGCGATGACCATCGGCACGTAATCCTGGGTTTCCGGGGGAAACTGGTTGTAGATGTCGGCGTCCCAGAAGCCGCGGCCGCCCGCGCCCTGGTAGACGCGCAACGCGCGTCCCTCGCCACCGTTGTAGGCGGCCAGCGACAATTCGATGCTGCGGTTGAGTTCGCCCATGCGCTCGTTGAGATACGCCGCGCTGGCCTCGGCGGCCGCGCGTGGGTCATAACGGGTATCGAAACCGGTGCCGTCAGGTCCAAGGCCGAAACGCTTGCCGGTGGCGTACATGAACTGCATGGGACCTGCGGCACCGGTGCGCGATGTCGCATGCACCTTGCCGTTGGATTCCTTGGCCATGATTCCGAACAGCAGCGCCTCGGGGAGCCCGGCCTGCTGGTAGGACGGCCACATCACCTGCCGCATGTAGCCGTAATTCTCATAACTCTGGATCAGCGCACCGCGCATGTCGGTCAGCCAGCGCCGGATCCCTGCCTGCACGGCCGGGTTGTACTGCACCATCGAGTCGAAGCTGTGCGTGTGGCTGCTGAGCAGGCTGGCCGCCTGCGCAGCCTGGGGGACGGCCGTATTGAAGGCGATGTTTCCATCGCCGTCGTGATCAGGATCGGGGTCGTTGGGGTCGATTTCATCGCCCGGCGCCGCCTTGCTGTCGGCCCTGGCCTTCAGCAGCCGGTTGTACGTCGCAAGCAGGTTGGAGACCTGGCAGCCATTCTGCTTGCCGCAACCGGCGACCGCGTCCTCCATGTCCTGCAGTGCCGCATCGCTGTCCTTCTGACCGTCGGGATCGTTGTTCCCGATCTTGACCAGCGCCTGCGTGTAGCGCGCCTCGGCTCGCGCCATGTTCTGGTTGAGGACGTTGATGTTGCTCTGGTCACGGCGCGATAGCGCGTTGGCAGCGGGCGCAATCAGGAACGACGACAGGATGACCAGCGGCGCAATGCGCCAGACAGCAAATGAATTCATCAATGGAAAGCGCCGCAGGGGGTTCGGTCAGGGTAGCCCCGCGCTTGCGTGGGCGGCAACCGCTGATGTGCCATTTCGCGGTCCATGCCGCAGTTGGCGGCAAATGCATGCGCTGCCTGCACCGTCGGCTCACGTTTGGCGATCGCGCATAGAATCGGCTGACGCACACAGGAAGCACGCGCATGGAACCCATCCTCGTCGGCAAGGCGGTCACGACCAGCGATGGCAGCAAGGTCTGGTTGCTGCCGCAATACGCCAACCGGCACGGCCTGGTCGCTGGCGCCACCGGCACCGGCAAGACGGTCACGCTGATGACGCTGGCCGAAGGGTTTTCGCGACTGGGAGTGCCGGTAGTGCTGGCCGACGTGAAGGGGGACGTCGCTGGACTCGCTGTTGCGGGCGCCGCCGGCGAAAAAATCCAGGCACGGGTGGCTGAAATCGGCGTTCCCGGGTACCGGGCAGAAGGCTCCCCAACCATTTTCTGGGATCTGTACGGAAAACTCGGCCATCCGGTGAGGGCGACGGTCAGCGAGATCGGGCCCACCTTGCTTGGGCGGATACTCGAACTCAACGACACCCAGGAAGGCGTGCTCGAAATCGTGTTCAAGCTGGCCGACGACAACGGCTGGCTGCTGCTCGACATGGACGACCTGCACACCCTGCTGACCTATGTGTCGGACAACCGCAAGGACATTTCGGCCAAATACGGGTTGACCAGCACGCAGTCGATCGCCGCCATCCAGCGCGCGCTGCTGCAACTGGGGCAACAGGGCGGCGACCGTTTCTTCGGCGAACCCGCGCTGGAACTGTCCGACCTGATGCGCACGACGCAGGATGGGCGCGGCGTCATCAGCATCCTCGCCGCCGACCAGTTGATCCTCAAGCCGCGGCTGTATTCGAGTTTCCTGCTGTGGCTGTTGTCGGAGCTGTTCGAGAAACTGCCCGAGGTCGGCGACCTGGACAAGCCGAAGCTGGTCTTCGTATTCGACGAAGCGCACCTGCTCTTCGACGACGCGACGCCGGCGTTGCAGCAGCGCGTCGAACAGGTGGTCAGGCTGATCCGTTCGAAGGGCGTCGGCGTGTACTTCTGTTCGCAATTCCCCGACGACGTGCCCGACAACATCCTCGGCCAGCTCGGCAACCGCGTTCAGCACGCCTTGCGCGCGTTCACTCCACGCGACCAGAAAGCGGTCAGGACGGCCGCGGAAACCTTCGTGCCCAATCCGCACCTGGATGTCGCGCAAGCCATCTCGCAGCTGGCCACCGGTGAGGCGCTGGTGTCGATGCTGCTCGACAAAGGCGTGCCGATGCCGGTCGAGCGCACGCTCATCGCGCCACCCCGCTGCCGCATGGGTTCGATCACCGACGCCGAGCGCGCCCAGGTCCGCGCCGGCAGCCCGGTCCGCGCCAAATACGACACCACGGTGGATCGGCAATCGGCGACCGAAATGCTCGCAGCCCGCCATGCCGATCCGGCCCCGCAGGCAGTGTCGCCGTCGACTGGAAAGCCATCGCCGTCTTCGCCGGCAAGCGGGGGAATCCAGCAGACGATGAAGGACGTGATGTTCGGCACCAGCCGGCGCCAGGGTGTCGTCGAATCGATGGCCAAGCAGGCAGCGCGCACCGTCGGCAGTCAAGTCGGGCGCCAGATCCTGCGCGGAGTCCTTGGCGGCATCTTTGGCGGCCGCCGATGACCTTGTGCCTGCTTTTCATAACCGACTGAGACCCTCATGAAGCGAACGTTCCTGGTTGCATCCGCACTCGCCATCGGCCTGCTTGGTTGCAAGCGCGACGATTCCACGCCCACCGCCACGACGGCAGCTACCCCGGCCGAAACGCCCGCTCTGCCCGATCTGGCCGGCGCAGGAGTTCAGCCCAACGCGGCAGGGTTCAGCAGCAAGGCATTTGCCGGCACCTTCCACGGCACGTTGCCGTGCGCCGATTGCCCAGGCATCGACGAGACGCTGGAACTCAAGCCCGATGGCAGTTTCAAGCTCACCGACGCGTATCGCGATCGCCCGGCCGGCACCCAGGTCGTCGCCGGCAGCTGGACGTCCGAGGAACGCGACACCCATCTCCGGCTGGATCCAAACAGCAAGGGTGAGCAGGACCGGCTGTTCGCAATCGGGTCTGGGAACACGCTCACCGTGCTCGGCAACGATGGCCAGCCTGCAGGCGGCCCCACGCAGATCCTGCACCGCACCCCCTGACGTTCCGAATCGCTGCCCGGCTGTCTTCAGGACGGCCGGCCGGCCATCGCTCTGTCCGCTACCCAGCCGCGCTCGCGTTGTAACCGGCGCACGGCTGGCCTTGGGCTGCCGCGTCGCGCGATGCCGAAAGGCCGGGCCCACCGTCGCGTCCTTCCCTCCGGCCATTGCGCCAACGGCGCAGGAGCTTCCATGACCAGACTCAACCGCGCGCTGTTTGCAGTGCTCTCCGCCACCGCGATGCTGGTTGCCAGCACATCGGTCCTCGCACAGGACCACGGCAAGACCTCCATCGTGTCGATCTACCGCATCGCCCCCGGCAAGCACCTGGCCTTCCTCAAGTGGATGGCTGCCCGCGAAGCGACCGACAGGGAAGCTGGCATCGCGGCGACGCAGTGGTACCGGCACCTGGACGGCGATAGCTGGGATTACGTCGCCATTGCCCCCAATCCCGACGATGCGATGAGCAGCAAGGGCGACGCGGCAGCGAAAAAACACGGCATGTCGACCGGCATGAAGGCAGGTCTGGAGTTGCGTGAACTGATGGCGGTTCACACCGACACCATCGCCGCCGGTCCATCCACCGCGGCGGAGCTGGTGCAGGAAGCCGGCCAGCCCTGATGCCAGTCGGCAGCGTCCGGCGCCCCACAGGCGCCGGCCGTGACGCCGGCCTTGAGGGATGCAGGCGACTTTGCGATAACACGTCGTTGTCGTTTCGAGTCATGCGCATGTCCCGCTGGCGTCCCCCTCCGGAAAACAGCACGGCACTGGTCACGCCGGCGGGCCAGGTACGGCTGAAGGCCGAGCTGGACGATCTGTGGCGCGTACGGCGACCGGACGTCGTGCGTGCGCTGTCCGCCGCCGCGGCCGAAGGCGATCGGTCGGAAAACGCCGAATACACCTACCGTAAGAAGCAGCTCGGCGAGATCGACCGGCGCGTGCGCTACCTGAGCAGGCGATTGCAGACGCTGCGCGTGGTCGATGCGCCGCCGAGCGATCCGGACGCGGTGTATTTCGGCGCGCGTGTCGAGGTGGAAAGGCTGGACGATGGCCGGCGCACCCACTACCGCATTGTCGGCCCCGACGAAACCGACGCAGGACTCGGCTGGATCAGCATCGACTCTCCGCTGGCACGCGGAATGCTCAAGAAACGTGTTGCCGATGAATTCGACGCCGCCCTTCCCGGCGGAACGACCCGCTTTGCGATCCTGGCGGTGGATTACCCCGAAGGCCGTTGACCGTCCGGCAACAGCGCGGGCGTCCCGATCTGATGTTCGTCACCCGGAGCACAATCGCGCGCCTGTTGCGCCAGGGATTCGTAGCTCACGCGGAACGCTTCCAGCTCGCGGTCTTCGAGTTCTTCCAGGTCCAGCAACCGGTTGTTGGCACCCTGTGTCGACCGGATCAGCTCATCGAGCTTGATCTGCATGGCCTCGGTGTCGCGGTTCTGCGTGTTCTGGATCAGGAACACCATCAGGAACGTGATGATCGTGGTCCCGGTGTTGATCACCAGTTGCCAGGTGTTGCTGAAAGCGAACAACGGCCCGGTCAGGATCCACACGAGCACGAGCAGCACCGCCAGCATGAAACACAAAGGCCGCCCCGTAAATCGCGCGGCGGCCTTGGCCAGGCGGGTGAAACCTGTCGACTGTTGCATCGGTGTTCCGTGCGGGTGGCTAGGCCCCAGTGTGCACGGTTTTCAGATGCCGCCCCACCAGTCGTAACCCATGTCTTCCCAGTAACCGCCGCGACCGGCGCCGAAGCGGGCATGGCTGTCGACCACTTCGATCAGACGAACGTATTTGGGTTGCTTGTAGCCGAGCTTGCGCTCGATCCGCATGCGTACCGGAGCACCATTGGCGACCGGCACCGGCGATCCATTGAGACTGTGGGCGACGATCGTCTGCGGATGGCAGGCATCGGCAAGATCGATGCTTTCGTAATAGCGTGAGCCATCGCCGGCAATGTCATCGAAACAATGGAACACGACTTCGCGCGCACTCGGTCGCAGACGCGCCAGGTCCAGCAGATACGCCAGCGGCACCCCGCTCCACTTGCCGATCACGCTCCAGCCTTCGACACAGTCGTGGCGGGTGATCTGCGTACGCGTTGGCATTGCACGCAGTGCGTCCAGTGAAAACTCGAGCGGGCGTTCGACCAGGCCGACAATCTGCAATCGATAGTTTGCAAATCCATCGCCCTTCATTGCCAGGTATTCCGGCGTCTGCGGGTTGGTCGAGCCGTTGGGCCTGAACACCGGCGAGATCATCGACTCGGGGAATTCCGCCGCCAGCCGGTGACCGGTCAGCACACGCTGGATGCGCTGGTTGAGCGGCTCGGCGACACCGAGCACGTCGACAAAGCGCTGGCTGTTCGACAGCGCGTCACACCCCGTCAACAACGCAGCGCCAGTACCGGCGATCGCGGCACGCAGCAGGCGCCGGCGCGCGATATGGATATGGTCAGTCATTGCCAGCTCCGATATCCCGACCATCGTCGCGCACGCGGAATCGGCCCGTGATCATCGATCGCATCTCGTTGATCGGACCGGCGTAGAAAACCATGGCCACGTGCACGAGCGTGAACAGCACGAACAGGGACATCACGATGAAATGCAAGCTGCGCGCTGCCTGGCGTCCGCCGATGAACTGCAACCAGCCGCCGAGCACCGTATCCATCTGCGGCGACATCGACAATCCCGTCAGGATCGCCAGTGGCACCAGCACGAAGATCACGCCGAGGTAAGCGAGTTTCTGCAACGGGTTGTAACGCGTGGCGTCCTCGCCGTGCGGATGTCGGAAGCGCAGGTGATCGACGATCGACTTCGGGATGTCGCGCCAATCGGGCCGATGCATCGCCAGGTCGCGCTGCAGGTGGCGACTGGCGAGCGACCACACGAGATAGGTGACGCCGTTGATCACCCAGAGCCAGGCGAAGAACAGATGCCAGCGGCGACCGAGCGCCAGCGAGCGCGGTCCCGGAATCGTTGCCCACTCGGGAAAGCCACGCTTGACGCGCATTCCGTCCGCGCGTTTCGACACGCCGAGTACACCGGAGGTGTCGAGATGTTCGTCGCCGATCGACGTGATCCCGCGCGCCTTGCCATCCGGCCCGCGAACGGCGTCGATGGAAAAATCAGGACGAT
>JAQGOI010000341.1 GCA_028293685.1 Lysobacteraceae bacterium
GAGGTCGACGTCGCGTGCGGTCTGCGCGATGTCGCTCAGGTGATAGGCGCTGTAATGGAACAGATCGCGGAACACGGCCCAGAGCAGCCGCGCCTGCGGATGGTTGCTGGCGTGCAGCGCTTCGAAGCGCTTTGCCGGGTCGCGCTCCTTCAGGATGGCGGCAACCTCCGGCGCCATGTCGGCAGCGGTGGCGCGATGGTCGGAAGTGCCCGGATCAAGCACCAGGATGTCCTTGCCGCGCTTTGTGTAGATGCCGGCGCCGGATTTCTGGCCCAGTGCGCCCTTGGCCACCAGGGCTTCCAGCCAGCCCGGCGCCTTGAAGCCGGCATGCCATGGATCGTCGGGCAAGGTGTCGGCCATCGTCCGGATCACGTGCGCCATCGTGTCCAGCCCCACGACATCCGCGGTGCGATAGGTCGCCGACTTCGGTCGGCCGATCGCCGGACCGGTCAGCGCGTCGACGGTGTCGAAACCCAGCCCCGATACCGCGGTGTGATGCATCGTCGCCAGGATGGAGAACACACCGATGCGGTTGCCGATGAAGTTGGGAGTGTCACGCGCATAGACCACACCCTTGCCAAGAACACTCGTCAGGAAGGTTTCCAGCGCCTCGAGCACGTCGGGATCGGTTGTGCGTGCCGGGATCAACTCCGCCAGGTGCATGTAGCGCGGGGGATTGAAGAAATGCACGCCGCAGAAACGGTGGCGCAGCTGTTCGGGAAGCACGTCGGCCAATGCGTTGATGCCAAGACCCGATGTGTTGCTCGCCAGCACCGCATGGTCGGGAACGAACGGCGCGATCCTGCGGTAGAGATCCTGCTTCCAGTCCATGCGTTCGGCGATGGCCTCGATGATGAGGTCGCAGTCGCGCAGCAGCGGCAGGCCGTCATCGTAATTGGCGGGTGTGATGGTCTCTGCGAGCGCCTTGATTGCCAGCGGGGCGGGTGAGAGCTTGCCCAAACCTCCAATGGCCTTGATCGCTATCGCGCTGGGGTTGCCGTCGGCGGAGGGAAGATCGAACAGCACAGCGTCGATCCCGGCGTTGGCCAGGTGTGCGGCGATCTGCGCACCCATGACGCCCGCTCCAAGCACCGCGGCGCGTCTGACAAGTAATCTCTTAACCATGTTCTGGAAGCCTTTGAATTAATGTGCTTTTGCCTTAAGCCCCGCAGCGGCAAAACGGATCAGCTCCTGGGCGGCCCGTTCGCGGTGCGCAGCTTCGCTGATACCTGGGCGCCGCTTGGTCGTGCCGAAATCCGCCATCGCATACGTCAGCGCCCCGGAGAGGAAGTCCAGGCGCCAGTACAACGCTTCCTTGCCCAGCGCAGGCAGGCACCGCGCGATGGCCTTGGCGAACTCGCGCAGGACATGCCCGTACTGCTCCGAGAGGAAGCGGCGCAGGCTGTCGTTCTTCTCCGCGTAGGCACGGGCGATGACGCGGATGAACGCAGCGCCGCCGTGGCGATCCTGTGCGAGCGCCAGCGCCGGCTCGACGAAGGCGGCCAGCACGGCCTCCAGATCGCAGTTGCCTGATTCCACGGCCGCATTCAGCCGCGACAGGCGCTGGGCGCTCATCTCGTCCATGCGACGGCGGAAGACCTCGTTGACGAGATTCTCCTTGCTGCCGAAGTGGTAGTTGACGGCCGCGATGTTGACGTCGGCCCGGCTGGTCACCTGACGCAGGGATGTGCCGTTGAAGCCGAACTGTGCGAACAACTCCTCGGCTGCACCGAGGATGCGGTCCTTGGTCGAGAAGTGTGCGGAGGAAGCCATGGGTCGACCTGAATCAAACGCTTGTTTGATCGTAGTGGCTGCCCTGGTTCGCGTCAATCTGATTTGACGTGCAACTGGCGTGTCTCATCCGGTAGAATCACTACAGCCATATCGGCTAAACCCGCGTTTTGTCGCGGGTTTTTCTGTTATCCTCGGGCCCGCGAACAGTGTTGGCATGACCATGCCAGGCGACGTTCCGCGGCCCGCCTGCCCGGAGAATTTCCCCATGGCGCTGGAGCGCACCCTCTCGATCATCAAGCCGGACGGCGTTGCCAAAAACGTCATCGGCGAGATCTATTCGCGTTTCGAAAAAGCCGGCCTCAAGGTCGTCGCGGCTCGCATGAAGCAACTCTCGAGGCAGGAGGCCGAAGGCTTCTACGCCGTGCATCGCGAGCGTCCGTTCTTCAATGCGCTGGTCAATTTCATGAGTTCCGGTCCCGTCATGATCCAGGTGCTGGAAGGCGAGGGCGCGATGCTCAGGAATCGCGACCTGATGGGTGCGACCAATCCCAAGGAAGCCGCACCCGGTACGATCCGGGCCGATTTTGCCGACAGCATCGACGCCAACGCCGTGCACGGCTCGGATTCGGTCGACAACGCAATGGTCGAGATCGCGTATTTCTTCCCGGCAACCGACGTCTACGCGCGCTGAACGACCGCATCGCATGACTGCCACACCGACCAGATCCATTGACCTTGCACTCGCCGAACCGGCGGGTGCACTGGCCTCGAGTGAACAAGGCTCGCGGGCTGTCGTCGTGGGTGCTGGAAAGAACCTGTTCGATCTGGATCGCGTGCAGCTCGAGGATTTCTTCGAACATGTGCTCGACGAGAAGCGTTATCGCGCACACCAGGTGATGAAGTGGATCCATCACCGCCATGTCACCGATTTCGATGCCATGACCGACCTTGGAAAGGTGCTGCGCGCGAAACTCGAAAATCACGCGCACATCCATGCGCCCATGGTCCTGCACGACCAGGCGTCCGCGGACGGTACGTACAAGTGGTTGCTGGGCATGGATCCAAGCAACGCCATCGAAACCGTCTACATCCCGGACAAGGGCCGCGGGACGCTATGCGTTTCCTCGCAGGTGGGCTGTGCGTTGAACTGCCAGTTCTGCTCCACGGCCACGCAGGGTTTCAATCGCAATCTCTCGACCGCCGAGATCATCGGGCAGGTGTGGGTTGCCGCACGGCATCTGGGCAATGTCCCCCACCAGCAGCGCAAGCTGACCAACGTGGTGATGATGGGAATGGGCGAGCCGTTGATGAATTTCGACAACGTCGTGCGCGCGATGAGCATCATGCGCGACGACCTTGGCTACGGCCTGGCGAACAAGCGCGTGACGCTCTCCACTGCGGGCATGGTGCCGATGATCGACCGGTTGGGCGAGGAGAGCGATGTCTCGCTTGCCGTGTCGCTGCATGCTGCCAACGACGACCTGCGCAGCGAGCTGGTCCCGCTCAACAGGAAATATCCCATCGCCGAATTGATGGCCGCCTGTCAGCGTTACGTGGCACGCAAGCCGCGCTCGTCGGTCACGTTCGAATACACGATGATGAAGGGCGTCAACGACCAGCCCGAACACGCCGCGCAGCTGGCCAGCCTCATGCGCCAGTTCGGTAATGCCGCCCAGATGAAGGATGCCGCCAAGGTCAACCTGATTCCGTTCAACCCGTTTCCGGGCACGCGATTCGAGCGGTCGACGGAGGCCGACATCCGCGCATTCCAGCAGGTCCTGCAGGCTCGGAACGTGCTGACGACGGTTCGACGTACCCGTGGCGACGATATCGACGCTGCCTGCGGGCAGCTCAAGGGTCAGGTCATGGATCGCACGCGCCGACAGGCCGATTTCCGGAAGCTGCTGCAGGCGCGGGGAGCCAGCGATGCGGCAACGTGAGGTCATCGGATTCGTCGTCCTGTTCGCACTGCTGTCTGGTGGATGTTCCCGTCTGACCTTCGTCAAGCCGAACCTGAAGCGGCACAACTACCGCCAAACGGCGCCCGACTACGCGGTGAAGGACGATCCACGCGATGCGCAGCGTATTGCGGCAATCGACCATGTGACGTTCGCCGAGCAGCAACTCAACGCGGGGCGCCTCGACGAGGCGCAGAAAGAAGTGCAGGCGGTCCTGAAGGCCGATCCCAAATCCGCCGACGCCTACATGCTGCTGGGAATGATTGCCGAGCAACGCGGCAACGCCGCTGCGGCCGGTCCGTTCTACGCGAAGGCCGTGGCGTTAGCCCCGGGACGCGGCGCTGCATTGAACAACTTCGGTGCCTGGTTGTGCGGTAATGGCCGGGCCCCGCAGTCGCTCTCTCTGTTCGACCAGGCGCTTGCCGATCCCGCTTACGCGACTCCGGCATCCGCATTGGCCAATGCCGGTTCGTGCGCGCTGACCGCGGGCCAGGGAGCCCGGTCGGTGCAGTACCTTGATGCCGCCCTGCAGCTGGACCCCGCCAACCCGGTCGCCCTCGAGGCAATGGCCGAAAGCCACTACCGTGCCGGCCAGTACATGGAAGCACGTGCGTTTTCCGAGCGTCGGATGGCCGCAGCGCCCCCTAGCGTCACAGTGTTACAACTTGCGTCACAAATCGAGCAGAAACTCGGCGACACGGCCGCAGCGGCTCGTTATGTTCAGCGAATCGGGCAGGAATTTCCGCAAGCCAAGCCCGTCTCGCCCGGGGATGCGAGTCAGCCATGAACCAGTCCGGTCCAACCCTGCCCGCAAGTCCGTTAGCCGACGGTGACAGAGGCTGCGGGATTCGTTTGCGCAAGGCGCGCGAAGGCGCCGGCATGACCCAGGCCGACGTGGCCGCCCGACTGAAGATGCCCATCGCCGTCGTGCAGTCGCTTGAAGATGAAGACTGGAGCCGCCTGGGCGCACCGGTTTTTGTCCGTGGCCAGCTTCGCAGCTATTCGCGGCTGCTCGGATTGATGACCGCCCCCATGGTGGCTGCATCCGGAGTGGCGTCGATCGAGCCGGCAAACCTGGTCCCCAGGACATATACGCCGCCGATGCAGCGGCTCACCGAGCAATTGGCACGCCGCCTGGTCTACATCGTCCTGACCGCCGCCATCATTGTTCCGGTCTGGCTTGCAACACGTCCGGGTTCGGCGGTCATCGCCCATGATTCGGCCCCGTTGGAAGTTCCGGCCAATGCGCCTGTCACCGGCTTCGGCGTTTCGAACGACCGCTCCCGCGTGCAGACAGATCCCCGTCCGCTGGTGGCTTCGCTGACGCCCATGCCATCGAGCGGCGCACCGGCACCCGAGTTGTCGCTGCAGATGAAAGCCGACAGCTGGGTCCTGATCTCCGCACGTGACGGCCGTACGCTGCAACAATCGCTACTGCGTGCCGGCGAACAGCGTCGCTATCCCATTGCCGATGTCGGCGTGGTCGTGCTTGGCAATGCTTCAGCGGTGTCCGTGCGCCGAAACGGCGAGCCAGTCGACCTGACACCGTTCCTGCGTTCGAATGTGGCGCGCTTTACGGTATCCTCTGCCGGTTCCCTCTCGCCTGTCGCCAACTGATCTTCCGTTGGCCTTCGGGTCACGAGGCAGTCCACCCACCGGCCGCCCATCTGGCTCCCGGGCAACAGGCAGCACGACACCCGCATGGCAATCGACGATCTGCTCGACGAACACGAGCAAAGCGAAAAAGTCCGCAACTGGTTGCAGGCCAACGGCGCTGGAATGATCGGTGGCGTCGTCCTGGGCCTGGCATTGATCGGTGGTTGGCAATGGTGGCAACGCCAGCAGCAGCAGGCCCAGGTACAGACGGCCGAACGCTACAAGGCCACGGTCGACATGATCCAGGCAAAACAGCTCGCGCCTGCGAAAGCGCGGATCATGTCGCTACCCAATTCGACCTACGAAACCGTCGCTGCGCTTGCGTTGGCAAAAGCGCAGCTGGAGGCCGGGCAACGTGATGCTGCCATCGCCACGCTGCAGCTGGCCAGGCCACCGGAACCGGCATTGGCGGCGATCGTCTCGCAACGCCTGGGGCGTTTGTTGATCGACGCTGGCAAACCCGCCGAGGCGCTGAAACTCCTGCCCGCTGCCAGCACCGATCCTGAAACGTTGCAGGTACGCGGAGACGCGCAGCTGGCCCTGGGCCATCTGGAGGAAGCGCGCGCGGCTTACGCCGGAGCATTGACCCATCTTGATGTCGCGGCTCCCCAGCGACGCCTGGTCGAACTGAAACTTTCCGAAGCCGGCGGCACGTCCGCCCAGCCCGAGGCACAGACTTGATGAAGCTCGCCCATGAAACGCATGCCACCGCGGCTGCTGCCACTGCCGACGCCAACGCAACGCGCACCAGGACCCGCCAGGCGGGGATGCGCCTTGCCATGGCCGTACTTGCAGTGT
>JAQGOI010000007.1 GCA_028293685.1 Lysobacteraceae bacterium
GTTGCCGAAGGCGACCCGGTCAGCCTGCACCGTCGTCGTGCGTCCGAGATGGACCGCAAGGTTGCCGCCGATCACCAGGTGCCTGCCGGTCTTGGCTTCGACGTAACGCTCGATGGGACGCTTGAACCAGTTCCAGTCCCACAGCACCAGCAACACGATCAGTCCGAGCAGCAGCACCGCCATGGCGATGAGCCACGGATGCCGACCGCCGCGCGTTGCGGCGGGCGAGGGCGGAGTTTCCGTTTCCATTGCATGGCTCATTGCGCGATGTCCGTCATCGGATGCTGCCCTGCCAATGACCGCTTGCGGCCTGGCCTGGCATCGCGCCAGTGTCGTCGATATCGAAACTCGTACGCATGGCCCATCCAGTGAAGATCTTGCGGCACCTTCGTCAGGTGGGGGTAAAGCCGCGGTGAAGTCCTGCGCGCGTGGTTCAGCGCGGATGCATCGAGCCGATACTCAAGCGGCCAGCACGGCATGCGCGTGCTCGCGCGTTGCCGCAAAGGTAACCGACGGCGCGCGTTCCTGTGCAAGCTGCAGGTTGACGCGGGTCGGTGCCAGATACACGAGCTCGCCGGCTGCATCGAGCGCGAGGTTCATGGCGTTCTTGTCGCGGAATTCCTCCAGTTTCCTGCTGTCGCTGCACTTGACCCAGCGTGCGGTCGTCACCTGGACCGGTTCGAACGCGGCATCCACGCCATATTCGTCCTTCAGGCGATAGGCGACGACATCGAACTGCAACGTCCCGACCGCGCCCAGGATCAGGTCGTTGGACATCAGCGGGCGAAAGAACTGCGTGGCGCCTTCCTCGCTCAACTGCGCAAGGCCTTTCTGCAACTGCTTGAGCTTCAGCGGGTCGCGCAGGCGCGCACGCCGGAACAACTCGGGCGCGAAATTCGGAATGCCGGTGAACGACAACACCTCGCCTTCGGTGAAACTGTCGCCGATCGAAATCGTGCCGTGGTTGTGGATGCCGATCACGTCGCCGGGATACGCCGTCTCCACGATCTCGCGCTCGCTGGCCATGAAGGTGAGCGCATTGGCGAGCTTGAGCTCCTTGCCGGTGCGCGATTGCAGGGCCTTCATCCCCGCGTTGAAACGCCCCGAACAGATGCGCAGGAACGCAACGCGGTCGCGGTGCTGCGGATCCATGTTGGCCTGGATCTTGAAAACGAAGCCGGACAATTGCGGTTCCTGCGGCGACACTTCGCGCGACGTGGTCTCGCGTGGCTGTGGTGGTGGTGCGTGCTCGACGAAAAAATCGAGCAGCAGCTGCACGCCGAAGTTGTTGACGGCCGAGCCGAAGAACACCGGCGTCTGCCTGCCGGCGCGATAGGCCGCCTGGTCGAACGGGTGCGAGGCACCCTGCACCAGCTCAAGTTCGCCGCGCAGTTCATCCAGCATGTTGGCGCCGATGCGCGAGACCAGTGCAGGGTCATCGATGGAGGCGAAAATGCTGGAATCCTGGCGGGTGAAATTGCGCCCCTGTTCGTACAGGTGCACTTCGCCGGAAATCAGGTGTACGACGCCCTTCAGGCGCTGGCCCATGCCGATCGGCCAGGTCACGGGTGCGCACTGGATGCCGAGCACGAATTCGACTTCGTCCAGCAGGTCGATCGGATTGCGCCCCTCGCGATCGAGCTTGTTGATGAAGGTCATGATCGGGGTGTCGCGCAGGCGGCAGACATCCATCAGCTTGATCGTGCGCTCCTCGACGCCCTTGGCCACGTCGATCACCATCAAAGCCGAATCCACCGCGGTCAGCACGCGGTAGGTGTCCTCGCCGAAGTCGGCATGCCCGGGCGTATCGAGCAGGTTGACGACGCGGCCCTCGTAGGGAAACTGCATCACCGACGACGTCACCGAGATACCGCGCTCTTTTTCCAGCGCCATCCAGTCCGATGTCGCATGCCGCGCGGCCTTGCGCCCTTTGACACTGCCGGCCATCTGGATCGCGCCACCGAAGAGCAGCAGTTTTTCGGTCAGCGTGGTCTTTCCGGCGTCAGGATGCGAAATGATCGCGAACGTGCGTCGCCGGGCGGCTTCGAGGGAAACATCGGACATGGCAACGGTGCGCGATTGCGCAGCGACGGCTGGGAAGGCCGGCAATTATAGCCGTGCGCTCAACGCCGGCTGGCGAAGTTCAGTGTCCCCTGCGGGCCGTTCATGCGGAAGGGGATGGATTCCAGGCGCATGCCGCGATTGACCTGTACCGCAAAATGCAGGTGCGGGCCCGTAGTGAAGCCGGTGTTGCCCGACAACCCGATCTCCTGCCCGGCATGCACGCGCTGGCCGACGCGCACCAGCACGCCGCTTTCCTCAAGATGTGCGTACAGCCCCATGGTGCCGTCGTCGTGGAGGATGCGGACGTAGTTCGCGCGCCCGCCGAACTTCTCCATGTCCAGGCCGGCCTTGTCGAAATCGCTTTCGACCTGCATGACGACGCCATCGCGGGCCGCCAGCACGGGCGTGCCGATGTCGGCGGCGAAATCGACGGCGTAGAAATTCTGCGGGTCCTTGTGGCTGAAACTGCCGCCGAAGCCCTGGTCGACGTGATGCTCGCGCTGGCGCAGCGGCATCTGGTACTCGACGTCCGCAGGCTTGGCGTTGGGATCACCGGGAATGCCGTCCAGGCGCAAGGCAAACTGTCCTGTATGCGTGCTGTCGACCATGCCGATGCGCGCGACCAGTGCGCTGCCGTGCGCAGGCACGGTTGCGCGTGCGGGGAGGATCGGATTACCGGCCACGTTGTCGGAATGGTCGAAGCGCAGCATCACCTCGATCGGACCGGCGAGCGTGTTGTCGGCCCAGGCCTGGTAGCTGCTGTTGTCGCCCTCGACGCGGAGCCGGACCATCGCGCCCGCTTCAGCCCGCACGGGAATGATCCGCAGGTTGCCGGCGCGGATGGCCTGGGCCTTTTCCGGTGCGTGATCGCCGTAATGGGTGATGCCCCGGGCGTCGGTCCAGCGGTAGACCTTGGCCGCGTGCGCGCCGGGAGACAGCAGCAGCATCGCTGGTAGGAGCAGCGACAGGGTCGTCCCCCAGAAGGGGATATGAATAGCAGCGCGGGTGGTCACCGGCCGAGTATGGGTAAGTGACGACGCGGTGAATACTGCCCTTTCGCTGCAATCGATCACACATCGCGCAATTCGCCCGACGCGTGCAGTCGACTCGCCGGGATCGGCTCTCAGCCGGCGAGGACGTGTCCGGCGATGCGGTCCAGATAGGCGTCCAGTGGCTGTGGGCGATCGATCGCGAATCCCTGGGCGTAATCGACTCCCAAGGCGGACAGCGCCGCCCGCACCGACTCGGTTTCCGTGTGTTCGGCGATCGTCCGCTTGTGCAGCAGATGGGCGATGCGTGCGATCGAACTCACGACTTCCGCCGCAAGCGGCGAGGTCTCCATGTCGCGTACGAAGCTGCCGTCGATCTTGATGAAATCGACATCCAGCGCGCGCAGGTGTCCGAACGAGCAGAAGCCAGTCCCGAAGTCATCCAGTGCGAAGCGGCAGCCGAGGCTGCGCAGGTCGTCGATGACGCGCTGCGCGCGCGCCGGATCGCGCATCGCACTGGTCTCGGTGATCTCGAAACAAAGCCTGTCGGCCGGGAACGAGCTGCGATGCAGGCGCTCGGCCACGAAGCCGACGAAACCTTCGTCCATCATCGCCGCTGCCGACAGGTTGATCGCGCACATGGCGATGGCGGTACCGGCGTGGGGAAATTCCTCCAGCCGGTCCAGTGCAAGCCGGACGACTTCGCGATCGATTTTCACCGCGAGTTGGAAGCGCTCGGCAGCCGGGATGAAACGGTCGGGCAGGTGCGGCGTGCCGCCGCGGCTGTCGCGCATGCGCAACAGCAGTTCGAAGTGTGCCCCGGTTTCCATCGATGGATGCAGCGGCAATATGGATTGGGCGAACAGCATGAAACCCTGGTTCTGCAGCGCTTCGCGGATGCGGATGGTCCAGCGCATGCCGGACGTGGGGTCGGACGCAGAGCCACTGATGCCGCCGGCCATGCTCACGCGGTCGCCGCCGAGTTCCTTGGCGTGGAAGCAGGCGGCGTCGGCCTGCGACAGCACTTCGGCGAACTCGACCTGCTCGGGCTGGAACGGCACCAGCCCGACGCTGGCGGTGGTCCCGTACTGCTCCTCGCCGACGCGGTAGCGGCTGTTTTCAACGGCATGCAGCAGCGCCTGCGCGCGCTCGCGGGCGATCGTCGGCGTGGCGTTGTGGAACAGCACCACGAACTCATCCCCACCCAGATGTCCGAGGATGTCGCCGCTGCGCATCTGTGCGCGCAGGGCGTTGGCGACGGACTTGATCAGTTCGTCGCCAACGTGGTGGCTGGCGGTGTCGTTGATCAGCTTCAGGTTGTCCAGGTCGAGGTAGGCCAGCGCCAGGGGGACGTTCGCCGGATCGCGCAGCGCCTGGCGCACCTGCATTTCAAACGTGCTGCGATTCGGCAACCCGCTCAGGGCGTCGGTGCTGGCGCGTCGAAGCAGGCTGCGCGCAACGGCGCGGTGCTCGTTGACCGTCATCGCCAGCACGATCGGCAGGATCGCCAGCAGGCACAGGTAGACGAGCAGGATCGCCACGTCGAGCAGGCGTTGCGCCGGGTGGAACCCGGCCAGGCCGAGTCCCGCGAACCCGGCGATCAAGGCGACCGTGAGCAGGACCGATATCGCCGTGCGCAGCGGTGTGAAGCGCAGCGCGCCCCAGAGCGTCACCGCCAGCGGCAGGCTCGACAAACCCAGAG
Source organism: Lysobacteraceae bacterium (assembly GCA_028293685.1). GTDB lineage: Bacteria > Pseudomonadota > Gammaproteobacteria > Xanthomonadales > Xanthomonadaceae > Cognatiluteimonas. Next base: position 4,756 of record JAQGOI010000007.1, read on the forward strand.
CGAAGTCGTGGCTCAGGCTCATCCCCCAGGCCATCAGCAGGAAGCTGCCGACCAGCGAGACGTTCCAGAGCAGGCTCTCGCCCAGTCCTGCGGGATGTTCCGGGCGCCGGCGTCCGCGTTGGCGCCACCAGTCCGCTGCCAGCAGGACCGCCGGCGAGACGCTGGCCACGCCAAGCAGGTTCGCCAGCATCCAGCGCAGTTGCATGGCGGCCACGTCGGGCAGCGGGAGCATGTCGCCACGCCACATCGCCAACCCGCCGATGAGATTGCTGACGAGCACCATGACGACGCCGCCGATCAGCACCTGGAATCCGTAGCGCACGGTGCCCGGGCGGATCGTCATATCGCGGCGCACGAACCAGGCGCCGGCCATGACGCCCGCGGCGACGGCGACCAGCGAATAGGCGAGGAAGTCGTCCGGCTCGGAGGCCAGCAGCGAATGCGACAACAGCATGGCCAGCGGTACCAGCGGAGTCCACCGCAGTCCCCAGAGGATGACCATGGCCAGCGCCAGGCCCGAAGCGGGCCAGTACAGCGGCACGGCGCCGGGCGCCGCTACCACGTTGACGGCATAGACCACGCAGCCGAAGTACGCCGCCATGAATCCGAGTGCGCGCAGGGCGTCGCGCAGCAGCGGGTTCACGTCATGGCCTCATCGGTGGCGTCGTCGCGCCGGGACGTCAGCAGTTGCAGGTGATCGGCCTTCATCAACTCGCCGCCCTGCTGGAGGTCGCGCATCAACTTGGCGACATCGGTGAGCGCCGTCGGGCGGAAGGCGGCCCAGCCGTTGCGGCCGTGCTGCTTCACCCAGTACAGCGCGGCGTCCGCAAGTTCCACCATCTGCTCCCAGCCAAGGCCCTGCTGGGCATCCCGGAACAATGGATATTCGCAGAGTCCGACCGAGCACGTCAGGTGCAACGGCTCGGCGAGCCCGATGTCGAAGTCGTGCGTCGAAATCGCGGACCGGATGCGCTGGCCGATGGTTTCCAGGAAGCGGCCAGGCATCGGCCGGAACACCAGCAGGAACTCCTCGCCACCCCAGCGTGCCAGGTAATCGCTGCTGCGGGCCAGCGAGCCGAGCACCTGTGCAACCTGCAGCAGCACCTGGTCGCCCGCGCGGTGGCCGTGCATGTCGTTCACGCGTTTGAAGAAGTCCAGGTCGACCAGCGCGAACACCAGCACCTGGTCGTATTCGCCACTGCGTTTGCGCTCGCGATCGTAGTAGGCAAGGTCCGCCGGTATCTGGTTGGCGAGATAGCGACGATTGCGCAGGCCGGTCAACGGATCGGTCTGGCTGGCTTTCTCCAGGCGCGCATTGGCGGCATGCAACTCGCGCGTGCGCGACTGCACCTGGTCCTCCAGCGCGGCGCGTTGCCGCGCATGCCGCTGCAGCTGGAAGCGATATCCCGCGTACACGATCATTCCGAGCAGGGTCGCCAGCAACAACCGGAATAGAAGGGTTTCGTGGAACAAGGGCTGGATGCGGAAGCCGAGGATCGCCGGTTGCCGGCTCCAGACACCGGCGTTGTTGGCGCCAATCACCTCGAATGTGTAGTTGCCGGGCGGCAGGTTGGTGTAGTTGGCGCTGCGCCTGCGCGCATCTTCCAGCCGGTGCCAGGCGCGGTCGTAGCCCCGCAGCTTGTAGCGCAGCTGGATGCTTTGCGGGTCCTGGAAACTCAGTGCGGTGAATTCGAAGGTCAGGTCGCGCGCCGACGGCGGCAGCACCACGCGCGTGTCCGGCGTCGCGGGCGGTGTCTGCCATCCTCCGGGGGTTCGGATCCCTTCGATCACCAGCGACGGTGGCAGCCGGTTCTTCGCGATGTCATGCGTATCCAGCGCGACCAGGCCATCGCGCGACGGCAGCCAGAGCACGCCATCCTTGCGGAAGCCCTTGGCCATGCCAGCGCCATTGCAGCAATAGCCCTGCTGGCCCGCGTTGGGATCGCCGCGCTCGTTGAGCACCAGTTCGCCATGCACGCTGCGCGTGCCAGCGTCGGCGGCGGTGGGCAGTTCCGACAGCCGGACCCGGCTGATGCCCCGGATGCCCGCAATCCACAGCCAGTGTTCGCCCGGTGCATTGGGCTCGTCGGCGGTCAGGTAGAACGGCGAATTGGCCGGAAGGCCTTCTTCGGGCCCGAGCGTATGCCAGCGGTCTCCGGCGCGGATCAACAGGCGTCCGGCAAGCGAGCCGATCACCAGTCGACCGTCGCCGAGCGACAGCATGGCCGACACGTCGATGTTGTCGACCGGGCCGCCGGCCGTGCCATAGCGCTCGACGCGCCCACCGCGCAACTGCCATACCCCCGATTGCGTCCCGAGCAGCAGTTGGTGGTTCTTGTCGAAGGCAATCACGCGGACGCGTGGATCGGCCAGGCCTTCGGGCTGTCCAAAGCGTTTGAGCTTGCCATCGACCAGGTGGAACAGGCCGTTCGTTGTCGGGAACCAGACACTGCCATCGTTGTCGCGCACGATTCCGTTGATCTGCGCACTGGCCATGGCCGCCAGTTCCGGTGGCGACTCGAGCTTGCCGTTGTGCAGGACGGCCAGGCCGCGTCGGGTGCCGATCCAGACGCGGTCGGATTCGGCCAGCAGGTTGTAGGCCTGCGGGTGCGGCAGCGCCTTGCCGGGAACCACGAGCTTGAATCGACCCTGATCGAACAGGCTCAGTCCGCTGTTGCTGCCGACCCAGATGCGGTCGGCCTGGCCGGCGTCGGGCGCAGGCGACACCGACCAGACGATGGGGTCATCGAGACCTTCGCCGACGCTGTAGCGACGTGTCCACCCGTTCCAAAGGCGGGCAATCCCGTTGAGCTGGCTGCCCAGCCACAGGTTGCCTTCACGGTCCTCCATGGCCGAGGTGACCTGGGCGAATGCGCGCGGATTGGTGTCGGGGATGAACTCGATGAGTCCGCCATCGCGGAACCGGCCCAACCCGGCATTGCTGCCGACCCAGAGATTGCCGTCATGGTCGGCCAGCATGGCTGTCACCGGCGACGCATCGAACTGGGGGTTGGCCTTGACCGGTTCCCAGCCACCTGCTGTCAGGACGTAAAGCCCCTGGGACGTGCCTGCCCACAACCTGCCCTGGGTATCGACAAGCCGCGCGACCGCGGCACTGGCTGCGCTGGCAGGCAGCGGAAAACGCGAACCGCCGGATCCGGCGACGCGCTCCACCGCGCCCGCGGTACCCACCCACAAGCCGTCGGCACGCGACAGCAGGCTGAGCGCCGGCGCGGGCCCGGGCCGTTTGACCAGGTGGTCGTCCGCAACCTGGAAGACGCCACCGGACGTCCCGGCCAGGATGGTGCCGTCGGCCTGCTGGACCAAGGCAAAGATGTCCAGTGACGCGAAATTCGCAGGGTCATTCGCCGGGATTGATCGAAAGTGGCCGTCCTGGTAGACCGCAAGGCCCTTGTACGTGCCGATCCACAGGCGCCCCTGTCGATCGGCCAGCAGCGAGCGGATCCAGATGCCCGGCAACTGCGGAACGCCTTCCGGATCGAAGGTCACGAACCGGACGCCGTCGAACCGGGACAACCCGCTCTGGGTGCCAACCCAGATATAGCCGGTCCGATCCTGGGCCAGGCTCAGCCCGCTGATCTGCGGCAGCCCGTCATGGATCGACCAGGTGTCGAGGACGAAATGCGTGAATGCCTTGTCGGCCTTGAGCGCCATCGCCGGGCCCGCGCACAACAACAGTGCCGGCAACAACACGGCATGCAGCCAGCGCAATGGTCCAGGCAGCGGCTTCACGATGATGAGGGTCCCCTGTTCCCGGATAGTAAGCCGGCGGGCGTGTCCTGCGTACAGTCCCTCGCGCTCACGCCATGCGGAATATCAGGCCCTCCGGCCGCCTCAGCATTCGATCACATTGACGGCCAGTCCGCCGCGGCTGGTTTCCTTGTATTTGTCCTGCATGTCACGGCCGGTGTCGCGCATGGTCTTGATGACCTTGTCCAGGCTGACCTTGTGCTTGCCATCGCCACGCAGCGCCATGCGCGAGGCGTTGATCGCCTTGACGGCGCCCATCGCGTTGCGTTCGATGCACGGAATCTGCACCAGCCCGCCGATGGGATCGCAGGTCAGGCCCAGGTTGTGTTCCATGCCGATCTCGGCGGCATTCTCGATCTGACCCGGCGTCCCGCCCAGGGCAGCCGTCAGGCCGGCGGCGGCCATCGAGCAGGCGACGCCGACTTCGCCCTGGCAGCCGACTTCAGCGCCGCTGATCGATGCGTTTTCCTTGTAAAGGATGCCGATCGCCGAGGCCGTGAGCAGGAAGTCGAACAGGCCCTTCTCCAGTGCGGCGGCATCGCGTGTATTGGCGCAGAAGCGCTCGTAGTAGTGCAGCACGGCGGGCATGATGCCGGCAGCGCCGTTGGTCGGCGCCGTGACGACGCGACCTCCGGCTGCATTTTCCTCGTTGACGGCCAGCGCGTAGAGATTCACCCAGTCGAGTACGGTCAGCGGATCGCGCATCGCGTTTTCAGGTTGCGACGACAATTCGGCGAACAGCAGTGGCGCGCGTCGCTGCACATGCAGGCCGCCCGGAAGCGTTCCACCCTGCCGGATGCCGCGTGCGACGCAGCTCTGCATCGCCGCCCACAGCTCGCGCAGGCCGTCGATGATCTGCGCTTCGCTGCGCCAGGTCTTTTCGTTCTCGAACATCAGCTGCGCGATCGTCAACCCGCTGCGGTCGACCTGGGCCAGCAACTCGTCGCCACTGTGGAACGGGTAGGGCAGCGGGGTCGTGTCCGGCACGATGCGATCTTCAGCGGCCTCGTCCTGGTTGACGACGAAACCGCCGCCGACGGAGTAGTAGTCGCGCGTGGCGATTTCGTTGCCCTCGGCGTCGTACGCACTGAAGCGCATGCCATTGGTGTGGAACGGCAGTTTCTGTCGCTTGTTCATGATCAGGTCGCGCTTCTCGTCGAAGGCGACCGGATGCGTACCCAGCAGGCGCACGACCTTTTCGCCGCGGATCCGGTCGAGCGCCGCCGGGATCAGGTCCGGATCGATCAGGTTGGGCCAGTGGCCCTCCAGCCCCATCAGCAGCGCCTTGTCGGTGCCGTGCCCGCGCCCGGTCATCGCCAGCGAACCGAAGACTTCCGCCCGGATGCGTGCCGTGCGCTGCAGGTTGTCGGTTTCCGCCAGCCATCGGGTGACGAAGCGGGCAGCGGCGCGCATCGGGCCGACCGTGTGCGATGAGCTGGGGCCGATGCCGATCTTGTAGAGGTCGAACGTGCTGACGGCCATGTGTGCCAGTCGGGAAGACAGGGCCGTTATTCTATGCCTCCCGCTGCGGTGACCTCCGGCGATGCGATTCGTCCTTTACCAGCGC
>JAQGOI010000024.1 GCA_028293685.1 Lysobacteraceae bacterium
CTCCAGGGTTGGGTGCCTAATTTCGCATGAATTGGGGCGGATTGTGATGCGGACGGATTGATGCCGGCGGTTCGGCTGATGGCGGCTTTTGCACCGGCCAGTTCGATGCCTTCGGCGAGCGCGCGATGTCGGCGACTGGTCCGCGCCCACAGCCCGAAGGCGCCGTCGATGTGCAACCACGCACCGCTTGCGTTGGTGATGGCGCCGATCTCCTGCAACGGATCGAATGCACCGGTATTGACGTTGCCTGCCTGCGCGCAGACGATCGTCGGCCCTTCGAGCGTCGCCAGCAGTTCGCGGAGGCGATCGGCGCGCATCCGCCCCTGGGTGTCGGTGTCAACGCGCTGCACCGCGCGCGTGCCGAGGCGAGATAGCGCAACGCCACATCGATGGTGACGTGCGATTCCGCCGAAGTCACGACGTTGACGCGGGGCGCGCCGCAAAGGCCATCGGCCTCGACATCCCAGCCGGCGCGACGCAATACCGCATGTCGCGCGGCGGCCAGGCAGGTAAAGCTCGCCATCTGGCAACCGGTCACGAATCCGACTTCCGATTCCCGCGGCAAATCGAACATATCGAGCAGCCATGCCGCAGCGACCTCCTCCACCGCCGCTGACAACGGCGAGGTCGCATGGATCCCCGCATTCTGGTCCCAGGTCGTCGCCAGCCAGTCCGCGGCGAGCGCAACCGGGTAAGTGCCACCAATCACGAAGCCGAAGTAGCGCGGTGAACCGCTGGCCACTGCACCGCGTTCGCCCTGTGACGCGAGCAGGTCGAGCACCGCGCGGTCGTCTTCGCCGTGCTGCGCCAGCGGCGCTGCGAGTGCGACGAGCAATTCTTCCCGGCTTGCGCGCGCACCTACATGGCGGTCCGGCTGGTGACGCAGGTACCGGGATGCATGGGCATGCACCGCATCGAGCAGCGCATCGAATGTGTCGACGGCCATGGTGGATTGGTCTCCGGAGGAAGAATGCGTCGGGTTGTCGATCACACGATGCTGCGCGAAACCATCTCCTTTCGCGGCCGGGTTTCTGCTGCCCTCCAGTCAGGGCGCCGACGGCGCGGGCACTGCCTGCGGCGAGCGATAGCGATCGAACCAGGCGAGGATCGCTGAAGCCTTTGCCGCCGATTGCGATGGGCGTTCGGCGAGGCCATGGTGGTTCGCGCCCGGGACTTTAACCAGCGCGGTCGGAATGCCGCGCAGCTGCAAGGCTGTGTAGAACTGCTCGGCCTCGCTGTCCGGCGTGCGGAAGTCGTCGGATCCAACCACGACAAGGGTGGGTGTCTTGACGTTGCCGACCAGCGACAACGGCGAGCGCGCCCAGTACCCGGCCGCATCTTCCCACGGGTACTTGTCGAACCAGTAGCGCGAGAAATACGGTGTCATGTCCGATGTCAGCACGAAGCTCGACCAGTCGATCACCGGCTTTTGGGTCGCGGCGGCGCGGAAGCGGTCGGTCTTGCCGACGATCCACGCGGTCAGCGCGCCACCACCGGACCCGCCGGTCACGAACAGCCTGGTCGGATCGATGAAGCCCTTCGCGATCGTCGCATCGACCGCGCTCATCAGGTCGTCATAGTCACGGCCCGGATAGGCCTTGTCGATCTGGTTCGCGAATGCCTCGCCGTAACCGGTCGATCCGCGCGGATTGATGTACAGCACCACATAGCCGGCGGCCGCGTACAGCTGATCGTCCGTCGAGAATGTCGGCCCGTACGAGGCGAACGGACCACCGTGGATCTCCAGCACCAGCGGGTACTTGTGCGACGCATCGAAGTCCGGCGGCGTGCCCAGCCAGGCATCGAGCGGCAGCTTGTCGAATGCGGCCACCTCAAAATGCTGCACGTCGCCGAGTTTCCTGGTGGCGAGGCCTTGATTAAGATGAGTCAACTGACGCGGATTGCCGCCGCGCTGGATCCAGACATCCGATGGACGCTGGGTCGTGCCGCTGGTGAATGCGACGGTTCCGTCGCGCGCGACGCTGAAATCGCCGCCGCTGTAGGGGCGATCGAAATCGCTCGCGGTCAGGTGTTCGGCGAGCGTGCGCACTGAACCATCCAGGCCTACGCGGGCGACGCGCACGCTGCCGTGGTCGTCGTATTGCACATCGATCGCACGGCCATCGGCTGCCCAGACCGGATTGCCGACGCTGCGATCGAGGCTTCCAGTCAGTACCCGTGCGCCGCTCCCGTCGCGATTCATGACCGACAGTTGGAGGTTCTGGTAACCGATGTACCGGTCATCGAAGCCGACATAGGCGATCAATCGACCATCAGGTGACACGACGGGTTGGTCGTCCGGGCCCTTGCGGTGGGTCAGCGTCTTGACGCTGAGGTCGTCGATCGAGACGGCGTGGACTTCACTGTCGACCTGTTCGCGCTGCCAGTCCTGCGACAGCACCGCGCTGAACAGCACCGAGCGTCCATCGGGCGACCACGACAACTGGCCGCCTGCGTTGCGCGCGCCAAACGTCAGTTGCGTCGGTGCGCCACCATCGGCCGGAGTCCAGAAGATCTGCTCGTAACCGGGCTTGTTGTAGCCGCCTTCGTCGGTGCGGTAGACGACCGAGTCGATGACCTGCAGCGGTTCGGCCCACGTCGCGCCCTCGGGCTTGTCCGGAGCCTTGCCGAGTTTCGTGCCTTCATCAGGCACGAACATGACGTACGCGATGCGCCTGCCGTCGGGCGACCATGCGATTCCGTGGGGCGTGGCGGGCAGGCCGGTGACGCGGGCGGTGGTGCCGGTGCGCATCCAGCGCACATGCAGCTGCGCACTGTCCTTGCCACTGTCGCTGGAGACGTACGCGAGCTTGCTGCCGTCCGGCGACCAGCGCGGCTCGCCCTGCGAGCCGGGACCGTCGACCAGCGGCATCTGCTCGCCGCTGGCGACGTCGATCGACCAGATCGATGGGTGGATGCGATCGGTCATGATGTCGTTGGCGCGTCGCACATAGACGATCGTCTTGCCATCGGGTGCTATCTGGGGATCGCTCGCGGCTTCCAGGTTGAAAAGATCCGCCCCGGTCAGCACCCGCGATGGGCCGGTCGGTGGCGCCGCGATGGCGGGCGCGATGATGGCAGGCGCAATGAGCAAGGCCGCAAGCAACACGGCGAATGGGCTGGTCGGCATGGTTCGTCGTCCTGTTCGATGATCGGGGCATGGTTCGATGCATGCCCTTGGGGCAACACCGGCACATCGTACAAGGACAGCTGACCGGTCATCACCTCGACCTGCGCTCCGCAGGCGCTCGGCCAAATCGGATCAGTGCGCCGTGGCGCACCGAATCACATCGCGACAGGTACGGCTCGCGCCCAACGACACCCAAGCGAAATTCCCGTGCCTGCTCTGGCGACTTCCATCATCGTGGCTGCCACGCCTCCATCGCCAGGGCGAACGAGCGCAGCCGCGCCGGGTGGTCGAACACGTTGGCGGTGAGCAGCAACTCATCGGGGCGATGCGTCTGTACAAACGCGAGCATGCCGGCACGAACGGTGTCGGGTGCGCCGACCACGGCACAAGCGAGCGCGGCATCGACGCCGGCCTTTTCCTGCGGCGTGCAGTCGTCGTCGAACGCGTCCGCCGACGCGAGCGGCGGTGGCACCAGCCCTGGTCGACCGCGGCGCAGGTTGACGAAGGCTTGTTGTTGCGTGGTGAACAGTCGGCCGGCTTCGGCATCGGTTTCGGCGGCGACGACGTTGAGGGCCAGCATCACGTGCGGGCGTGCCAGCCGCGACGATGGCTTGAATGCCTCCCGGTACAAGGCCAGCGCCTCTTCCAGCGCAGCCGGCGCGAAGTGCGACGCGAACGCATACGGCAATCCAAGTGCCGCGGCGAGGGAAGCGCCGAACAGGCTCGAGCCCAGGATCCATGCCTCGACCTCGATGCCTGCGCCGGGCACGGCCTGTACCGCCTGCCCTTCCTGCACCGGTTCGAAGTAACGCAGCAGCTCGACCACGTCCGCCGGGAATTCATCCGCACCCTGGTAATAGCGCCGCAGCGCGCGCGTCGCCGCCTGGTCGGTGCCGGGCGCGCGCCCCAAGCCGAGGTCGATGCGTCCCGGATACAGCGCGCCCAGCGTTCCGAACTGCTCAGCCACCTGCAGCGGCGCATGGTTGGGCAGCATGATTCCCCCTGCACCCACCCGGATCGTCGACGTGCCACCAGCGACGTGTCCGATCAGCACTGCCGTCGCCGCACTGG
>JAQGOI010000029.1 GCA_028293685.1 Lysobacteraceae bacterium
CACCGTGCTTGCGCGCATCGGCAACGCGGAGCTGGCTGCATTGATGCGCGGGTACGGTCACACACCGTATTTCGTCGAGGGCAGCGATCCGATGGACATGCACCGTGCGTTCGCGACGGCGCTGGACCAGGCGCTCTCCGATATCCGTGCGATTCGATCCAGCGCACGCGCACCCGGGGCGACTGTGGTCAGGCCACATTGGCCGATGATCGTTTTGCGTTCGCCCAAAGGCTGGACCGGGCCGAAGGTCGTTGACGGCCTTCCGGTGGAGGGCACGTGGCGGGCGCACCAGGTCCCACTGGACGGCTTCGACAAGCCCGACCATGTGCGTCAGCTCGAGCAGTGGATGCGGAGCTACGAGCCGCAGGAATTGTTCGACGTCGACGGCCGGTTCCGCGAGGAATTCGCGTCGCTGGCTCCCGGCGGCGCCCGGCGCATGGGCGCCAATCCGCACGCCAATGGCGGTGCGTTGCTGGTGCCGCTGGAGATGCCCGCCCTGCGTGACTTCGCAGTCGACGTACCGTCGCCAGGCACCGTACGCGCGGAGCCCACGCGCGTGCTCGGTGGCTTTCTTGCCGACGTCATGAGACGGAACACACGCCAGGCCAACATCCTTCTTTTCGGGCCGGACGAAACGGCGTCCAATCGTTTGGGCGCTTCGATTGAACTGACTGGCAAAGCGTGGATGGCGGACGTCGAAGCGGTCGACACGAATCTCTCCGCCGACGGACGCGTCATGGAAGTGCTCAGCGAACACCTGTGCGAAGGGTGGCTGGAAGGCTACCTGCTCACGGGACGCCATGGCCTTTTTTCGTGCTACGAGGCCTTCATCCATATCGTCGACTCGATGTTCAACCAGCACGCGAAGTGGTTGAAGGTCTCGCGCGGGCTTGCCTGGCGAAAACCCATTGCATCGCTCAACTATCTGTTGACCTCGCACGTCTGGCAGCAGGATCACAACGGATTCTCGCACCAGGATCCCGGTTTCATCGATCATGTCGCCAACAAGAAGGCCGACGTGGTCCGCATCTACCTGCCGCCCGACGCCAATTGTCTGTTGTCGGTGGCCGATCATTGCCTGCGCAGCCGCGACTACGTCAACGTGATCGTCGCCGGCAAGGCTCCGGAATGGCAGTGGCTTGATCTCGACGCCGCCTCGCGCCACTGTGCCGATGGCGCCGGGATATGGCATTGGGCGGGCACAGGCAGCGAAGATCCGGATGTCGTCATGGCATGCGCCGGCGACGTCCCTACGGTGGAAACGCTTGCAGCCGTGACGCTGTTGCGGGATTACGCGCCCGGTCTGCGCATCCGCGTCGTCAACGTCGTCGACCTGATGACGCTGCAACCGGACACCGAACATCCGCACGGGATGACCGATGCCGCCTTCGACGCCGTGTTCACGCACGACCGTCCGATCGTGTTTGCATTCCATGGCTATCCGGGCTTGATTCATCGCCTCACATACCGACGCCATAACCACGACAACCTGCACGTGCGTGGTTACAAGGAGGAAGGAACCACGACGACACGATTCGACATGGTTGTACTCAACAACATCGACCGCTACCAGCTGGCATTCGATGCGATCCGCCGCGTGCCACGCCTCGCCGATCAGGTTGAACAGGCAACCAAACGCTACGGCGAGACCATCGCCCGCCATCGGGCCCACGTCAGCGAGCATGGCGAGGACATGCCCGAGGTACTCGACTGGCGCTGGCGGCCGGCTGGACCGTGACCGCTTCGACAGTCGTGCTGGCTTTGAACGCGGGCTCCTCGTCGCTGAAGTTCGGTTTGTTCGACGTCGATGGAACGGCCTGCCGCGCCCTGATGTCGGGAGTGATCGACGCGGGCGCCGCGATGGTCGCACGCGATGAAAACGGTCGCCCACTCGATGTGGCAGCGGAGGTGCCCGCCGATGCGCAGGCTGCCGTGGCGGCCATTGCGCGATTGTCGCGGGAGCAGCAGTTCAAGGCACCTGACGTCGTTGGCCACCGCTTCGTGCACGGAGGGCCACGCTGTCGGACGCACAGTCTGATCGATGCCGAGGTGACGCGAGCGCTCCAGGACGCGGTGGCATTTGCGCCATTGCACGCTCCCGCGTCGTTGGCACTGCTGCAGGCAGCGCAGGCCCATTTTGCGGATATCCCTCAGGTCGCGTGCCTGGACACGGCGTTTCACAACACCATGCCGGCTGTTTCGCGCACGCTTCCGCTTCCACCGTCGCTGCGGGAACAGGGCATCGAGCGCTATGGTTTCCATGGACTTTCGTGTGAGTCGATCGTGCCGCAGCTGGGATGTGGTTTGCCGGCAAAGCTGGTCATCGCGCACCTGGGCCACGGGGCGAGTGTCACGGCGGTCGCAAATGGGCGTTCGGTAGACACCAGCATGGGACTCACACCAAGCGGAGGGGTGATGATGAGCACCCGCACCGGCGACATCGATCCCGGCGTGCTGCTGTACCTCATGCGCGAAGGCCATGCCGACGCATCGACATTGGAGGCGCTGATCGACCAGCAATCCGGCCTGCTCGGCGTTTCGTCCATCAGCGGAGACATGCGGCGGTTGCGCGCGGCTGGTTCGAGTACCGATGCGCGATTGGCAATCGCCATGTTCTGCTACAGCGTGCGCAAACAGATCGGGGCGATGGCCGCCGTCCTGGGCGGAATCGACCTGCTGGTGTTCACCGGTGGGATCGGCGAGAACGACGCCCTGGCAAGAGCCGACATATGCGCACGCCTGGATGTGTTTGGAATTCGCGATACGGATGTTCCCGGCTCGCGTGCGCGCGTCCTGCCGTCGCAGGAAGACGTGCAGATTGCGCGTCATGCGCGCGATCTGATGTTGAAAGCAGGCGATGCCACCGTCGCCAGTCCGTCGCTGTCCAATTGAAGAGCGAACGACCATGACTAATCCAATCGACCAGCGTTGCATCGACACGCTTCGCTTCCTTGCCGTGGATGCCGTACAGAAAGCGGACAGCGGACATCCCGGCATGCCGTTGGGTGCGATGCCGATGGCCTACGTGCTCTGGGACCGGTTCCTCAACCACAACCCGCGAAATCCCGGTTGGACCGACCGCGACCGTTTCGTCCTGTCTGCCGGTCACGGCTCGATGTTGTTGTACGCGCTGCTGTACATGACCGGCTACGACCTCTCACTGGATGACATCAAGCAGTTCCGGCAATGGGGCAGCAAGACGCCCGGACATCCTGAGCGCGGGCATACGCCGGGCGTGGAAGTCACGACGGGTCCGCTGGGGCAGGGGTTGGGCAATGCCGTCGGCCTGGCCATCGCCGAAGCGCAACTGGCGGCCCGTTACAACCGGCCGGACCATACCGTGATCGACCACCGCACGTGGGTGATCGCAAGCGACGGTGACCTCATGGAAGGTGTCGCCTCCGAGGCGGCATCGCTCGCCGGCCACCTCAGGCTTGGCAAGCTCATCTGCCTGTACGACGACAATGACGTCACGCTCGCCGCAGGCACGGACATCACCTTTACCGAAGACCGCGGTGCGCGATTCGCGGCCTATGGCTGGCAGGTGCTGCGCGTCGACGACGGTAACGATCTTGATACGATCCAGGCGGCATTGCGGTCGGCCTGCGACGACACGCTGCGTCCGTCACTGGTGATCGTGCGCACGCATCTTGGTTATGGCTCACCCGAGCAGGACAGTTTCAAGGCGCATGGTTCGCCACTGGGTGAGGAAGACGTACGCAAGACCAAGCAGAAGCTCGCCTGGCCCATCGAGCCGGCCTTCCTGGTTCCCGACGATGCGCTGGCGCACATGCGCGAGGCCCGGGCTCGCGGGGAAGCGCGTGAGCGCGAATGGAGCGACGGCTTTGCCAGCTATGCGCGCAGTAACCAGGCGCTTGCCACCGAACTGGAACACAGCCTGCATGGCGCGTTGCCAGACGGCTGGGATTCGGACATCCCGGTGTTCCCCGCCGATGCCAAGGGCCTGGCGACACGCGAGGCGTCGGGCAAGATCATGAATGCCATTGCGCCGCGTCTGCCGGCACTGACGGGCGGCTCGGCCGATCTCGATCCCTCGACCAAGACCGCGCTCAAGGGCATGGGCGATTTCAATCCACCCCGCGAACAGGGCGAAGACGACCAGGGATCCGATGGTGGGGGCTGGGGCTATTCCGGGCGCAACCTGCATTTCGGCGTGCGCGAGCATGCGATGGGCAGCATCGCCAACGGTATCGCGGCGCACACCGGATGTATTCCGTTCACCGCGACGTTCCTGATCTTTTCCGACTACATGCGCCCGCCGATGCGCCTGGCCGCGCTGTCGAACCTGCACGTCGTCCATGTGTTCACGCACGACAGTGTCGCGCTTGGCGAGGATGGGCCGACACACCAGCCCATCGAGCAGCTCGCCAACCTGCGTGCCGTGCCCAACCTTGTCGTGCTCCGTCCCGGTGACGCGAATGAAACGGCAATCGCCTGGCGCGTCGCGCTCGAAACGCGCGAAGCGCCCGTAACCCTCGTGCTCACCCGGCAGGCGCTCCCGACGCTGGATCGCAGCCGGTTCGCCGCCGCCGATGGATTGCGGCGCGGAGGCTATGTGCTGGACGATGGCGCACGCGATCCGGCGATCATCCTGATTGCATCGGGATCCGAAGTGCATCTGATCGTCGATGCCGCACAGCAATTGCGCGATGCGGGCCTGGCTGTGCGCTGCGTCTCGATGCCCAGCTGGGAGCTGTTCGACGCGCAGCCGCGCGAGTATCGCGACAGCGTGCTGCCACCGACGATCCGCGCACGTGTGGCGGTGGAAGCCGGTGCGACCCAGGGCTGGTGGCGCTACGTCGGCGACAAGGGGGACGTGCTGGGCATCGACCGGTTTGGCGCCTCGGCGCCGGGTGACCAGAACCTGCGGGAGTTCGGCTTCAATGCCGAGGAAGTGTGTCGTCGCGCGCGGGCGGTGTTGGCTGCTGTCGGTGCACCGCGACGCTGAGCACGCCGCCTATTCCTTCTTGATCGCGTGTCCGCCGAATTCGTTGCGCATCGCTGCCAGCAGTTTGTCGGCGAATGATTCGGTATCGCGCGAGCGCAAGCGCGCCATCAGCGACAAGGCGATGACGGGTGCCGGCACATCGAGGTCGATCGCTTCCTGCAGCGTCCAGCGGCCTTCCCCGGAATCCGCGACCCACGGGGCGATGCCATCCATCCTGGGATTCTTTGCCAGCGCGTCGGCGGTGAGATCCAGAAGCCAGGAGCGCACGACGCTGCCGGTGCGCCAGATCTCCGCGATCTGGTGCAGGTCCAATGCAAATTCCTGCTTGTGCTGGAGGATCGAGAATCCTTCCGCATACGCCTGCATCAGGCCGTACTCGATGCCGTTGTGGACCATCTTGGTGAAATGCCCGGACCCTACGGGTCCCACGCGGCCCCAGCCCTTGTCGCGAGCCGGTGCGAGGGCCTCGAAGATCGGAGTGAGTCGGTCCACGACCCCCTGATCGCCACCGACCATCAGGCTGTAGCCCTCTTCAAGCCCCCACACGCCGCCGCTGGTACCAGCGTCGACGTACGCGACCCCGTGCTGCGCCAGTTGCGCGGCGCGGCGCAGGGTGTCCTTGTAGTTGGAGTTGCCGCCGTCGATCAGGATGTCGCCCGCAACAAGGAGACCCGTCAGTGTTTCCACCGTGGCGTCGGTGATCGCCCCGGCTGGCACCATCATCCATAGCACCCTGGGTGCTCCAAGTGCGCTGGCCAGCGTTGCCAGCGAGTCCGCCGAGCCACCATGGTTGCGTTCCAGTTCTGCGCGCGCCTCAGGCTTTGGGTCGAAGCCGACGACCGTGTGTCCGCCGCGCATCAGCCGCAGCGCCATGTTGGCCCCCATGCGTCCGAGACCGATCATGCCAAGTTCCATGCTGACTCCAAGGGGAAAGGCGCAGCGTGTGCCGCGGAGGCTCCATGATGCCGGAGTAACCCGGGCGTTGCCGATGGCCGACCCCGCCGCGATCGAGGCCGTATCGACGATCGTATCGATTCGCACATCGACGCTTACGCACGCGGCCATGTCTGACACGCGTGCAACGCGGCATACCTCCGCCGGCGCCGAAAGCAATCGCGCATTCAGCTGATTTGCGGAGGGATGGCAACCCGAAGAGCGGGACGCGGCTCACGTTTTGAATGCAGGCGATCACCTGGCGTTTGCAGTGCGCTGATTACATTGCCGCGTTATGGCTCATCTCCACGAAGTCGGCTGTGCATCGGGTGCGGGTGAGCTCGATGAAACACGCGAAGCCTTGGCGAAAATGCAACACGAGGTGGCGAAACTCCAACAGCAATGGGAGTTCAGCCACAGCGCGCTGCGCGCCTTGCCCGATGGCGTGGTCATCGTCGGTGTGGAAGGTCGGATCGATTTCATCAATCCCGTGGCCGCCCACCTGACCGGCTGGACGGAGGAAGACCTCCTCGGGAGGGATTTTGCCGAGGGCGTTCAGTTTACCGATCCCAAAGGCACGCCCATCGATGTCATCACCACAAGCGGTCGCGACATCGCCGGCCTGCTTCGGCGTGACGAGCATGTCGTTCTGGTCGAGGCCGCAGTTGCGCCGGTGATGGACAACGAGCGAAACAAGGTCGGCTCGATCATTACCTTCCGCAACGTCACGGCCGCCCGGCGCCTGACCAGTGAGTTGACATACCACGCCAATCACGACGCCCTCACCGGTCTGGGCAATCGGCGCGCTTTCGAGTTCCGGCTGGAGCGTGCCGTCGCCAGCGCGACCGAACAGGGCAGCCAGCACTGCCTGCTTTACTTCGACCTGGATTATTTCAAGGCCGTCAACGATCAGGCCGGGCACATTGCGGGTGACGAGCTGTTGCGGCAGCTGTCCGCGGTGCTGAAGAAACAGCTGCGCGAGCACGACATGCTGGCCCGCCTCGGTGGCGACGAGTTCGCAGTGCTACTGACCAACTGCACGCGGGAACAGGCCACGCGCGCTTCGGAAAAGATCTGCGCTGCGGTGGCGACATTCGTCTTTGAATGGCAGAACGAAGAATTCACCATCGGCGCCAGCATGGGCCGGGTGGATTTTTGCGATGGCGGCATGTCGGTCTCTGAGCTGCTGATGCGCGCCGATGAGATGTGCTACCTGGCGAAAACGTCCGGACGCAACCAGATCCGTACGTTCGAGAGTGACGCCGAACCGAGCCACGCAGCCTTGCATCAGTCGGCAAGGTGGGGTTTTCAGCCTTCGACCGCACACGGACGGAAGGCGTAGGTGCCAAAGGTGCTGTAAGGGTCGGGGACAGGCCGCGTGCGATTCGATGACGACGGATTCCGACCCGGCTAGTCAGCGGCAAGGGAGCGCATTCGATCCAGTTCGCAGGCGACGTAGGCGCCGTGCCTGGAGCAGTCGGCGGCCAGGGTGAGCGCCTTGATCTGCGCGTCCAGCCAGTCCGCCAGGCCTTCGTGGTTGTTGCCACGATGCTCGTGCAACTGGTCGTGCAGGATGGTCAGCCGTTCTTCCAGTGCAGCCCGCTGCCAGTGCATCAGTGGCTTCTCCGTGGTCA
>JAQGOI010000034.1 GCA_028293685.1 Lysobacteraceae bacterium
CGGTGCACGACGATCTGCAGCGATGGCACCGCCTTGAGCAGATGCCAGTACAGCGGCATCAGTCCCCACAACACGAACGACGCAACCGCGATCCACAGACCGCGGCGCGTGTCGGCATTCGCGATCACGCGATTTCCTTCGACCGCGTGGCCGCTGGTACCCCTGGATCCTGCAGAACGTCCGGCGTCGGGTGAGCGTGCATCAATGCCGGTGTGCGCGTCCTTGCGATCGTTATGATCACGACGCCGACGAGGATCACGACCATCGCGCCGAGATCGCGCGTGGTGAAATGTTCACCAGCGATCAATGCCCCGATCAACACCGCCAGCGGCGGATTGACATAGGCGTAGCTGGTCGCCAGCGCCGGGCGCACGTGGTGGAGCAGCCAGATATACGCCGTGAAGCCGAAGATGGAACCAGCAACCACGAGATACAGCATCGCGGCCGTCGCGCCGATTGAAGGAACAGCGGTGAAGCGTTCGCCGGTGACCAGTGCGGCGCCGAGCATCCACGCGCTGCCGGCGATCATCTGGCCGCTCGCGGCCATGAACGGCTCCGGCAACGCGAGATCGCGACTCCAGATCGAACCCCATGCCCAGGCCAGCGGCGCGATGACAAGGCAGACGAATCCCAACAGCGACCCGGACAGCGCGTTGCCGGCGTGCAACCAGATCACGCCCGCGAAGCCGACCAGCAATCCGAGCCATTCCAGCCTGGAAGGATGGCGACCGCGCAGCATCGCGAACACGCCGGCAAACAGCGGCATCGCCGCCACGGAAATGGCGGCCATGCCCGAACCGACCTGGGTCTCGGCGAGATTCACCAGGCCGTTGGACAGCAGCACCATGAAGATGGAAAGGACACCGACCGTGCGCCACTGCTTTGCCGTCATGGGTCTGGCGCCACGCATGCGCAGCACCACGTACATCAGGACGCCGGCCAGGAACATGCGGATCGCGCCAAGCAGAAACGGCGGATAGCCAGGCAACGCGTAGCGGATCGCAAGATAGGTCGAACCCCACAACACGTACACCGACGCCAACGCCAGTCCCACCGCAAGGGTGGACGGCGCGGATCGGATACCGATAGCTGGCGTGCTCATGTCGACAACCCGGGTCAACGAAGTGGCCCGCACAGCGTAGCCAGCGCGCACGCGCGGCAGTTGATAAATCGTGCGCCGAAACGCAAGATTCTTGCGTGCCCAGCGCGCCCACCAACCTGGATGAGTTCGATCACCGTCTGCTGCAGTTGCTGCAGCGCGACGGCAGCGCGACGTTGTCCACGCTCGGCGATGCCGTCGGGTTGTCGGCGAGCGCCGTGCAGCGCCGGATCACGCGGTACCGCACCAGCGGACTGCTGCGGCAGGTGGCGGTGGTCAATCCCAAGGCCCTGGGGAATGTCACACTGGCCGCGGTGTGGATCACGATGGAACGCGATTCCGCCCGCGCCCATGCCGCGCTGTGCGCGCGCATCCGCGCAGCCCCGGAGGTCCAGCAGTGCTATCTGCTTGCGGGTGAGTGGGACTACCTGGTGATCCTCGCCAGCACCGGCGTTGCGCACGGCCGCGAAGTGGCGGAGCGCCTGTTCGCGGACGAGGGCAACATCCGCCGCTATGAGACGCGCATCGTGTTCGACATCATCAAGCATGGGCTGGAACTGCCGACAGGCCCGGCGCCGCGCCGCCGTGCGCCGCGCGCACGCTGAAGGGCTCACGCCGCGCGTTCGCGTTCGAGCAACTGCTGCTTGAGCGGCAGGCCCCAGCGGTAACCCCCCAAGGAGCCGTCGCCC
The DNA here is from genome assembly GCA_028293685.1 of Lysobacteraceae bacterium. Classification (GTDB taxonomy): domain Bacteria; phylum Pseudomonadota; class Gammaproteobacteria; order Xanthomonadales; family Xanthomonadaceae; genus Cognatiluteimonas. The sequence goes on from JAQGOI010000034.1 coordinate 1,789, forward strand.
CGGATCACGCGGTGGCAGGGTACGAGCACCGCGATGCGATTGCGCGCACAGGCGCCGGCCACGGCGCGCGCCGAACCGGCCTGTCCGAGCTGCGTGGCCAGGCCGGCATAGCTTCGCGTTTCACCGCGCGGAATCCGCATCAACGCATCCCAGACTTTCTTCTGGAATACGGTGCCGATCAGATCCAGCGTCATGTCCGCGGCATCGGCTGCTCGATGACCGGCCAGGCGCGCGGCCACGGCCTGCACGCGCGGCGCAAGGAAGGCGTCGCGCCCGGCATCGACACGCGTCAACCGCGCCTGCGGGAATTCGGCCTGCAGTTTCTGTTCCAGCGAGGGCTCGCTGTCGCCGAGTTCGACCATGCAGATCCCGCGCGCGGTGGTGGCGACCAATGCGGTCCCCAGCGCCGTGTCCGCGATGCTCCAGCGGATCGTTTCGCCCGCGCCACCGGCGCGATAGCGCGCCGGCGTCATGCCCAGCCGCGCCGCACCTGCCTCGTACACGCGCGACGGCGACCCGTAACCCGCGTCGTAGAGCGCCGCACTGACATCGCTGCCTTCGCGCAATGCGGCCTTCAGGGTGCCGAGTTTGCGTTGCGCAAGGTACTCGGCGGGGCTCAAGCCAAAGCGCTCGCTGAAGCTGCGCTGCAGGTGGGATGCGCTCATGCCGATCGCCGCGCCCAACTCGGCGAGTGTGGGCTCGCTGTTGTCGAGCAATGACCGTGCCTGCTGTAGTTTGCGGATGCTCATGGCTGAAACGATAGCGGGCGCCAGCAGGCCCCGCTATCCGATTCCTGCTGCGCGGCGCAGAAACACGCTGCCGGCAACATTTGGCCGCGCCGCCGCGCGCTGGGACGCCCGCGCACGGCTCTGTCTCCTACATAAAGCCCTTACTGCGCCCAGTGCAGCGCCAGTTTCGACTCAGGCAACACCTCGGCCGTCAGGCGCTGGTCATGCACCAGCAGGCCGGTGGCATCGGCCAGGATCGCAGCCGACTCGCGCAGTAGCGGATCTGGGCGCTTCTCGGCGGCCTTCTCGCGCGCCGTTTCAGCAACCACATCGCGCTCGCTCGCCTGCAGGCCGTCGTCGTTGACATCGTCGGCGAGCGGATCGGCATCCAGGCCCAGCGTCTTGCGCTCGGCTTGCCGCTGCGTCTCCTTGGTTTCCTGGCGGTCGCGTTCGGCGCGACGTTCGGCTTCGTTCAACGAAACGTATTTCTTGGCCTGCTCGGTGCGGAACTCCGCCACGTCCTGCGACCACCACTGGAACTCCTTGTCCTTGGCCACGCGCGCCGCATGCAGCGCGTCCAGCTGCCCCAGCATCGGCGCGAAGTTGCCGTACTGGACGTGCGGGACGGCCTCGATATGCGTCCATGGCAGTGCGTTGTCGTAGGTGCTCTCGCCGTATTCGGTCGCATCGACCGACACCGGGAAGCGCACGTCAGGCACGACGCCCTTGTTCTGCGTGCTGCTGCCGTTGGGCAGGAAGAACTGCTGGATCGTGTATTTCACCTGGCCGAAGCGACCGGATTCCTTGGCCGGCCAGCGATCCAGATCCACCAGGTTCTGCACGGTGCCCTTGCCGAACGTGGTCTCGCCGATGATCAGTCCACGACCGTAATCCTGGATCGCGCCAGCGAAGATTTCCGATGCGGATGCCGAGCCGCGATTGGTCAACACGGCCAGTGGTCCGTCCCAGGCGACGCCGGGCGACGTATCGCCCGCGACATCGATGTGGCCGCCGGATTGGCGCACCTGCACGACCGGGCCCTTGTCGATGAACAGACCCGTCAATTCGATCGCCTCGTCGAGCGAGCCGCCGCCGTTGTTGCGAAGGTCCATGACGACGCCGTCGACCTTCTGCGTCCGGAACTGCTGCAGCAGTCGCGCGACATCGCGCGTGGCGGAGGTGTAGTTGCCGTCGTTGCTGCGGCGGGCCTCGAAGTCCTGGTAGAAGCCGGGCAGCTTGATGATGCCGATCACCTTGGCCGGCTCCGATCCTTGGGCAGGAATCGCGATCGTCTCGGCCTTTGCCTCGTTGTCGGCCAGCTTGATCTTGTCGCGGGTCATGACCACCCGCAGCGGTTTGCTGTCCAGGCCGGCCTCGGGCGGAATCACGTCCAGCCGCACCTGCGTGCCCTTGGGACCCTTGATCTTGTCGACCACGTCATCGATGCGCCAATCGACCACATCTTCCATGACGCCACTGGTGCCCTGCCCGACCGCAACCACGCGGTCGCCCGCGACGAGCTTCTTGCTGCGTGCCGCCGGGCCGCCCGGCAACACCTTGCGGATGACGACGATCTGGTCCTGCTTCTGCAGTTCGGCGCCGATCCCCTGGAGGGACAGCGACATCGCCTGGTTGAAGCGTTCGGCGCCGCGCGGATCGAGATAATCGGTGTGCGGGTCGATCGAATTCGTGTACGCCGTCAGGAAGCTCTGGAAGGCATCCTCGCCGTTGAGTTGTGCGTTGGACGATGCCTGGTTGGCGTAACGCTTGTCCAGCGTCTTGCGGATTTCATCGGGCTTCTTGCCAGCGAGTTTCAATCGCAGCCAGTCGTTGCGCACCGACTCTTTCCAGATTGTGTCCAGCGCCGCGTTGTCCGCGGCCCACGGTGCATGCTCGCGATCGTAGTACCAGCGGTCGCTGCCGTTGAAGTTGAAGATGTCCTGTTTGAGCAGGCTGCGTGCATACGCCGTGCGGTCGGCGAAACGCTGCTTGTACGTTGCGAAGATGGCATACGCCGGGGATAGGTCGCCGCCTTTGATCGAATCGTCGAGCGTGGTCCGGTAAGGCGAGAATTTGGCGACGTCTTTCGCCGTGAAAAAAACCTTGCCCGGATCCAGCGCTTCCAGATAGCGCTTGAATATCCCGGCCGACAGCGCGTCGTCCAGCGCCAGTGGACGGTAGGCATAGCGACTGTCCGACAGCAGGCCGTACACCAGCTTGGCCGTGGTCGCCTGCTCGGGAGTCGGCACCATGCCGACGGCGGCATCGTGTCCCGAACCGGCGGTGCCAGGCGCGCGCGCCAGCAGCGCCAGCGGAGCGGTAAGGGCGAGGAACAACAGCGGGTAATGCGATTTCATCGAGGCTCTCGCGGCCCGGGAGGCCGGTGTGGGGACAAAGGGGGATGGCTGGCAATGATCAACGCCAGCTCAGCCTGACGGCGGAATGGACCGCAGGAAAGTGCCGGAAGTTGCACTGCAGCAATCCGACAATCTACCCGCCAAGCCTGTCGGGTGCGTGAATGGTGGACAGCCCGGGACCGGTGGTGCTTCAGGCGGCGACGCCGGCTTCCATTGCCTGGCGATCGGCGTGGTAGGAGGAACGCACCAGCGGCCCGGACGCGACGTGACTGAAGCCCAGTTCCATGCCGAATGCCTCCAGCGCCTGGAACTCGTCCGGCGTCCAGTACCGCAGCACCGGATGGTGATGGGCGCTGGGCTGAAGGTACTGGCCGATTGTGACCATGTCGACGTCATGCGCGCGCAGGTCGCGCAGGGTTCCCTGCACCTGCGCCAGCGTCTCGCCCAGCCCCAGCATGATCCCGGACTTGGTCGGCAGGCCGGGATGCTGCGCCTTGAACTGCTGCAGCAGTCGCAGCGACCACGCGTAATCGGCGCCGGGGCGGACGTTCGGATACAGGTCCGGCACAGTTTCGACGTTGTGGTTGAAGACATCCGGCGGCTGCGTCGCGAGGATCTCCAGCGCGCGCTCCATCCGGCCCTTGCCACGGAAATCAGGCGTCAGGATTTCGATTTTTGTGCGCGGGCTCTCACGGCGGATCGCCGCGATGCAATCGACGAAGTGCTGGGCACCGCCATCGCGCAGGTCGTCGCGGTCCACGCTGGTGACCACGACGTACTTCAGGCCCATGTCGGCGACCGTGCGCGCCAGGTTGGCCGGCTCGCCGGCATCGGGCGGTTTCGGACGGCCGTGCGCGACATCGCAGAACGAGCAACGACGCGTGCAGACTTCACCCAGGATCATGAACGTGGCCGTGCCATGGCCGAAGCATTCGTGGATGTTCGGGCAGCTGGCTTCCTCGCAGACCGTCACCAGGCGGTTCTCGCGCAGTTTCGCCTTGAGCAGCGCCACCGAATTGCCCGACGGGATGCGAACGCGGATCCAGGACGGCTTGCGCAGCCTGGGCGCGTCGGCGAATTGCACTGGCGAGCGTGCGATCTTGTCGCCGGCCACCTGCTTGACGCCGGGTTGCAACGATGCCGGTTCGGCGATCATGGCCAGCGGAATGGTTTTGGCGGAAACGTCGGGCATCGGCGTCAAGCGACCTGTGGTTCTAGAAGTGCGGGCGGCGGCGCCTTCTGCAGCCGCAGACCCAACTGTGCGGCCAGATGATCGATCAGTCGCGGTTTGACGACGTCAACGCGGGAAACGGCACTGTCGCCTGATGATTCTAGCATCGAGGTCACCTGCAACCCGGCGTAACCGCAGGGGTTGATCCGTGCAAACGGCTCAAGATCCATCGCCACGTTGAACGCGAGGCCGTGGAAACTGCAACCGCGCCGCACCCGGATCCCGAGCGCGGCGATCTTGCGGGCATCCACGTACACGCCGGGGGCGCCATCGCGACGCCTGGCCGCGATGTTCCATTCGCCGAGCGTGTCGATCACCGCCTGCTCGATCCGGTGCACGTAGTCGCGAACACCCAGCTTGAGCCGGCGCAGGTCGAGCAGCGGATACGCGACCAGCTGGCCGGGTCCATGGTAGGTGACCTGTCCCCCACGATCCACGTGCACCACCGGGATGTCGCCCGCCCTCAGCACATGCTCGGGCTTGCCCGCCTGGCCGAGGGTAAAGACCGGCTCGTGCTCGACCATCCAGAGCTCATCGGGCGTGTCGTCGTTGCGCGCATCGGTGAACCGCTGCATCGCTCGCCACACGGGAATGTAAGGCTGCGGCCCCGGATCCCGGACGAGACAAGGGCGGAGGCCGCCGCCGGCTATATCGTCCACTTCACTTCCGGATGCTCGCGGAGCACCGCATGGGCGACCTCATATTGCTCGCGCGATTCCGCGCGGAAACTCAGCTTGATGGAGATGAACTTGCCGCCACTGGACTCGCGGGCCGCAACGGTCTCGTGCATCACCAGCAACCCCGCGGCCTCGAGCAACGCCGGGATCTGATCTTCCAGGCCGCTGCCGGCGGGACCCAGCGCCGTGATCTCGAAGTCGCCGGGAAACTGGAACCCGTGCTCCGGATTGTCGGATTTGATTTCCATGCAGGGATTATGGAGCCGCCCCCCGCCGAACCCAACCACCGCCGGCCGACGGCGGGCGTGCGGGGGTAGGATTCCGGTGCCGGCTGGCCGGCATCGAGATCATCGCTATGAGCACGGCGACACTGATGTGGGGCGTGATCTTCGGCGCGATCGGGATGGGCTTCTTCGTTTACGGCAAGCGTCAGGGCGCGATGATCCCGCTGCTCTGCGGCATCGCGCTGATGGTCTTTCCCTATTTCGTCTCCAACGCGTGGGCCACGGTCGTCGTCGGTGGGCTTCTGATGGCAATTCCATACTTCGTGCGGCTGTGAGGGCGCGCGAATGAACGCGGTGCGACCTGCCCACGGCGCGCCGCGCGCATGGAAGCCATCCGCGACGAACGGGTCCGTGTCAGATGGTTGCGCGCGCCACCACACCGTGAATGCGAAGGCCCCAAAAAAAAGGCCGGCTTTCGCCGGCCTTCTTTCTCAGTCGCGACGGCGCGTGATCACACGGTTTGCCACCACATCAGCAGTTCGTCCCAGATCCGCTTGAAGAAGCCGCCCTGTTCCACCGCATTCAGGGCCACCAGCGGGCGCTGCGCAATGAGCTTGCCGTCGAGCATGACCTTCACTGTCCCGATCTTCTGGCCCTTGGCAATGGGCGCGACCAACGACTTGGGAACGTCCATCGCCGGCTTGAGCTGGGTGTACTTGCCACGCGGCATGCTGATCAACATGGGCTCGGCGAGCCCGAGCTGCACGTCGTCGGCAGCGCCTTTCCAGATCTTCAGTTTGGCAATGGGCTTGCCGGCGTCGTAGAGCTTGTGGGTTTCGTAGAAACGAAAGCCCCAGTTGAGCAGTGCCTGGCTGTCGACCGCGCGCTGGTTCTCGCTGGTGTCGCCCAGCACCACGCTGATCAGCCGCTGGTCGCCGCGCAGGGCCGATGCCATCAGGCAGTAGCCGGCCTTGTCCGTATGTCCGGTCTTGATGCCGTCGACCGACGGATCGCGCCACAGCAGCAGGTTGCGGTTGGGCTGGGTGATCGGCCCGACCGTGAATTCCTTGATCTTGTTGTACGAATACGCCACCGGGAAATCGTGGATCAGCGCGCGACCCAATCGCGCCAGGTCGTGCGCCGTCGAGTAATGGCCTTCGGCGGACAGGCCGTGCGGATTGACGAAATGCGAGCCCGTCATGCCGATGCGTGCGGCGTAGGCGTTCATCAGTGATGCGAACGCATCCTCGCTGCCGGCGACGTGCTCGGCCAGTGCGATCGCGGCATCGTTGCCCGATTGCACGACCATGCCTTTTTCCATCTCCACCAGCGGTGCGGTCTTGTTGACCGGGAATCCGCTGTAGCTGCCCTCGGTACCGGCGCCGCCTTCGCGCCAGGCGTGCTCGCTCATCATCACCGCGTCGTCGGCATGCACCTTGCCGGCGGCCATTTCCGCGGCGATGACATACGAGGTCATGACCTTGGTGATGCTGGCCGGTTCATGGCGCACATCGTAGTTTTCGCCCGCGAGGACCTGGCCGGTGGCGTAATCCATCAGGATCCACGCCGCCGACGTCCTGGGCGCCGGCGGCGGCGGGATCGGTAGCGCGTCGCTCAATGCCGCCGGAGCGGGCGCCGCCGGCTGTGGCAGGTTTGGTGCCTGTGCGAACGCCAGTCCGGCGAGAACGGTGGCAACCGCGGCAAGCGCGATGCGGGCCGGCTGCAGCCTGTTTCCAGGCTTCGGGGCGAAGCGCCATGCGGCGGAATTGATCAAGATGACGGACTCCGGTGACCGGCCGTCCGTGACCGGAATGAAAAGAAGGGCGCGCAGTCTACTCGCGCACGCGCTGTGGTTGGCCGAATCCCAGACCCTGGATCCGTGCAATGAGTTCCTGCGCATGGGCCGGATCCACCGGCCCGACGCGCAGACGCCAGACCGCGCGGCCGTTGGCGTCGGCATCGAGCAGTCGCGCGCTCCCGATCCCCGCGCCGGTCAGCAGCGCCAACGCGTGCTCGGCATTGGCATGTGCGGCGAAGCTGGCGACCTGCAACGTGATCGCATCGCCTGCGGCGACCGAGGAGAGCTGTTGCGGCGGTGGCACGACGACAGCAGTCGCAGAGGGAGCAGGCGTCGTCGGCACTGTCGTCACCGCGGAGGCAGACGCATCGACAGCACCGGACTTGCCGGTGGCCACGCGCATGCGTCGCGCGCGCATCCATGCATCGAACTGATCGGCTGTCATGGTGCGACCGTTCTGCTGCATGTCGAAGCGCTCACCACCGGCGTTTGGCGTTGGTGGTGCAAGGTCCGCCGCGTTGCTCGCGGTCGCGGCCTGTCGTCGCCGTTCGCTGGCGTTGGCGCTCGCGATCGGCAATGCGGCCAGCAGACCGTCGATGGCGCTGGCCGGCGCGGCGCTCGTCGCCGCGGCGGCAAGGGGCCGCCCGGTAGCGATGCGCACGCCCGCGGGCAGGACGAGCTGCGGTTGCATCACCGTTGGGGCCGCAGTGGTGCGATCGGCGAGCACGCTGCCAGACTCGCGCGCGTCTTCACCCGGGCTCAGTCCCTTGACCTCGACCCGCGCCGTGCCGACGCGGTCCACGCCCAGTTTGACCGCGGCGGCATAACTGAGATCGATGATGCGGCCCTCGTGGAACGGGCCGCGGTCGTTGACGCGGACCACGACCGATTTGCCGTTGGCGAGATTGGTGACGCGCGCATAGCTGGGCAGCGGCAGCGTCTTGTGCGCGGCGCTGAAGGCGTACATGTCGTACACCTCCAGGTTCGACGTGCGGCGTCCGTGGAACTTGTTGCCGTAGTACGACGCCAGCCCGACCTCGTCGTAGCTGGTCGGGTTGTCGATGATGCTGTAGGTCTGGCCGAGCACCGCATACGGCGAACGGTTGCCGTAGAGCGATCGCGGTTCGGCGCGCACCTGCGGCTCCGGAATCTGGTCGACGTCCGGAAGACCATCGGGTGCACTGTCCTGAATTTCCGGCGCGTACAGTCCGCCGCGCGTGTAGTTGCCGCGCTTGCTGATGTCCTCCTGCGCGGGGGCATAAGGCGAGCGACGCACGGTGCCGGTTGCCTGCGGGATCGGCGGTCCATGGCGGGTCACCGTCTGCACGCGGGTCACCTTCTGGAGCGACGTCCTGGGAGGCGTACCGCTGCAGGCGGTCAGCGCGAGGACGATGAGCGCCAGCGCCGCGCGCTTCATCCGCCGCTGCCGGCCTGGATCGCCTGTGCCAGCTGGTGCACGGCCAGTGCGTACATCGGCGAGTGGTTGTAGCGCGTGATCACGTAGAAGTTGCGATAGCCCAGCCAGTACTCCTTGCCGGTTTCGCCATCGAGCGTCAGCACGGTGGCGCCTTCGGCCAGCGGCTCACCGGGCAACGGCCGGTATCCACGCTGCGCCAGCGCTGCCGACGGGTAGATCGGGTCGAGCGTCGTCGGCACGAAATCCGGCGCTGCCGGGTCATGCGCCGCACGTGCCGCGACCGGGCCGCCGCGCTGCCAGCCATGCACGACGAAGTAGTTTGCGATCGACGCGAACACGTCCTGCTTGTCGTTGATCAGATCGCGGCGGCCGTCGCCGTCGCCGTCGCGGCCCCACAACCGGTAGCTGGACGGCATGAACTGACCCAGTCCCATCGCGCCGGCGTAGCTGCCGGTCAAGGTCGCCACGTCCAGGTGCTCGTCCTTGCCCAGCGCGAACAACTGCGCGAGTTCGCCGGCAAAAAACGGCGCACGCTTCGGAAAGCCGAAGGCGAGCGAATACAGCGCGTCGAGCACGCGGTAGTTGCCGGTGTTCTTTCCGTAATTGGTTTCGACACCGATGATCGCGACGATGTATTCGGCCGGCACGCCGCTCTGTGCGGAAATCCGCTCCAGTGCGTCAAGATTGTCGTTGAAAAAAGCCACGCCACCGGCGATGCGCTCGTCGTTGAGGAAGATCGGCCGGTAATCGCGCCATGGGCGCACGGCTTCGGCCGGCCGACCGATGATGTCGACCGTGCGCTGCAGGAACTGCGCCTTGGCCAGGCCATCGCGGATCGCCTGCGGATCGATGCCATACGTGCTGGCGGTGTAGTCGACGAAGGCGTCGACGCGCTGCGCCTGGGGCAGCATCGGATCGGTGACGCTGGCCGGCGCAAGCGGTCGTTCCGGTGGCTGCGGCACCGTCGGCAACAGTGCAATGTCGGTGGCGCGAGGCTGCGGCAACGTCGGCCGTGGCGACAACCCGCCGGGCGATGGTGGCGCCTGCGTCGCACAGGCGACCAACAGCAATGGCAGTGCGGAAAAAACGATGCGTCGATTCATCGGCGCGAGGGTAGCACGGCCTCGCAAACGCACCGGCTAATCCGCCATGCCGCGCATTGGCCCACATTCAGGGCATCCGATGTCAGTGCAACCGCGTTGTCGCACCGCGAGCGCAGCGCCCGCGGCATGTCGGTATCGGTCAGTGCCCATGCACCGGCTTGTGCGCGCGCACCGCCATGACCACGCCGAGTCCGGCCAGCAACGACACCGCCGACGTGCCGCCGTAACTCAGCAGCGGCATCGGCACACCGACCACCGGAATCAGTCCGGCGATCATTCCGCCATTGACGATGACGTACACGAACAGCGAAAGCGCGAGACTGCCGGCAAGCAGGCGCGAGAAGCCATCGCGCGCTTCGCTGGCGATCCACAGGCAACGTCCCACCACGAACAGATACAGCGAGAGCACGGTCGCCACGCCCAGCCAGCCGAACTCCTCGCTCAGCACCGCGAAAACGAAATCGGTGGTGTGCTCGGGCAGGTAGTCCAGGTGCGATTGCGAGCCCTGGCCCCAGCCGGCGCCGGTCCAGCCGCCGGAACCGATCGCGATCTTCGACTGGATGATGTTCCAGCCGGTGCCCAGCGGATCGGATTCGGGATTGAGGAAGGTCAGGATGCGGTCCTTCTGGTACGGCCGCAGGAACCAGAACCAGGCCACGGGTGCGGCCGCGGTCACGCCGCCGGCCGCAGCCAGGAACCACCACCACGACAGCCCCGCCAGGAACAGCACGAATGCACCGCTGATGCCCACGAGCATCGCGGTGCCGAAATCCGGCTGCAGCATGATCAGCGCGGTCGGCACGCCGATGATCGCCAATGCGACCAGCACGGGCACGAAGCGCGGCGGCAGGACGCCACGATTGAGATACCAGGCAGCCATCATCGGCAGGCTGAGCTTGAGCAACTCCGCCGGCTGGAAATAGAACAGCTTCAGATCGATCCACAAGCGCCCGTGCTTGCCCGTCCCGATCGCCAGCACGATCAGCAGCGGCAGCAGTGTCGCGGCGTAGATCGCCGGCGTGACGTTGCGCAGGCGGTTGGGCGGGATGCGCGAGAGCGCCCACATCGCCACGAAGCCAAAGCCGTAGCGCACGCCTTGCGCGAGCACCAGTCGCGACGATTCATTGCCGGCGCTGTACAGCACCGCCAGCCCGATGGCCATCAATCCCAGCAAGGCCACGCACAGCGGCCAGTCGAGCGTACGCAGCAGGCGCGCGAGCATCTCGAACAGCCAGCGCAGGATCGCCGTCATCGCACGCCTTGCGTTGCGACCGGTGCCGGCTGGGTGTCGGCACTCGCGCTCGTTTTCGCGGGGGGCGTCGATGATCCGCCCGCGGCGACGATATCGGGATTGAGTTCGGGCTCGGGCTTCTTGCCCAGCAGCCATGCATCCATGATCTTGCGTGCGATCGGCCCGGCGGTGCTTGCACCGAAGCCGCCATGTTCGACCATCACCGCCACCGCGATCCGCGGATGGTCGACCGGCGCATAGGCGATGAACCACGCTTGGTGGCGCAGCGCGAGCGGCAGCGCATGCGGATTGAGGCTGATGTTGCCCTTGCGGCTGGTGTTCTGCGCCGTGCCGGTCTTGCCCGCGATCGTATACGGACTGTCGCGCCCGATGGCTGCACCGGTGCCACCGGGCTGCATGGTCATCATCATGCCCTCGCGCACCACCTGGAGGTTCGCCGCACTGTCGCTGATGCGCACGGGGGCCGGCTGCGGCAGCGGCGTCCACGGCGCGTTGTAACCGTCGCGTCGCTGCTGCACCACGTGCAGGCGTCGACGCTCGCCGTTGTCCGCCAGGGCGGCCACGCCGCGCGCCAACTGCAGCAGCGTGACTTTCCAATAACCCTGACCGATACCGGAGATGACCGTCTCGCCGATGTACCAGGGCTCCTTGCTGTGCTTTGCCTTCCACGCAGGCGACGGCACGATGCCGCCGCTTTCGCCCAGCAGATCCAGGCCGGTGGGCTCGCCGAAACCGTACTTGCGCACCCACAGGTCCAAGCGGTCGATGCCCATGTCGTAGGCGAGCTTGAAATAGTAGAAGTTGACCGACTCGGCGATCGACTTGCGCAGGTCGGTCCAGCCGGCTCCGCCGTGCGCGTCGCGATAACCGCGTCGTTGTCCTGGAATGTGGAATTCGCCGGTCGAGAAGACCTTGTCGCTCGGGCGCCGCAAGCCACTATCCAGTGCCGCCAGCGCAAGGAAGGGTTTGATCGTCGAGCCGGGTGGACCGCCGCCGAATACGTTGCGGTTGAACAACGGCCGCGAAGGGTTCTCGGTGAGCGCCTTGTAGTTGGCCTGCGAGATGCCGTTGACGAACAGGTTGGGGTCGAAGCTCGGCAGGCTGACCATTGCCAGGATCTCGCCGGTGCCCGGGTCGACCGCGACCGCCGAACCATCGAAATCCCCGAACGCATCCACGGCCGCCTGCTGCAGGTCCAGATCGATCGACAGGCGCAGATCGGTGCCGGGAACCGCCGGAACCCGCCCGACCGTGCCGAGCGCGCGCCCTTCGACATTCGTCTCCACCTGTTCATAGCCGACACGACCATGCAGGGCGTCTTCGTAATAGCGCTCGATGCCGCTTTTGCCGGTATGGGTGAACGCGGTGCTGGTCGCGCCCAGTTTGGCCATGTCGGCTTCGTCGATCCGGCCGACATAACCGATCACGTGTGCGAACAGGGCGCCGTACGGATAACGGCGGCTGAGATAGGGCACGAGGTCCACGCCTGGATAGCGCCAGCGGTCGACCGCGAAACGCGCGGCCTCCTCGTCGCTGATCCGCAGTTTCAACGTCACCGGTCGAAAACCGCGCGTCGCCTTGCGGTCCGCGTCGAAATGCGCGATGTCATCGGGCGTCAGCGTGACGATCCGAGACAGGCTCGCGACCAGCCGCGGGATGTCGCCGGCTTGTTCGGGCACGACGTCCAACCGGTAGGCGGGAACGTTGTCGGCAAGGATCCGGCCCTTGCGATCCATGATCAGTCCGCGCCCGGGCACCACCGGCCGCGGCTTGATCCGGTTGGCCTGCGAGCGCGTGGCGTAGTCGGCGTGGTCGATGACCTGAAGTTTGAAATACCACAGCCCAAGGCCACCCAGCGCCAGCATGACGACGGCAAAACCAATCGCGGCACGCACCCGGAACTGCGCGGCTTCGGCGGCAGGATGTTTCAACTGACGGCGGCGCGGGCCCATTGCCTCAGGTCCTGCGGCCGAGCCGCAACGTGTCCAGCACCAGGAAGATCGGTGCCCACAACACCATGCCGAGCAGCGGTGCCCACCAGAACGACCATGGCAGCTGCGGCTCCGCCAGCGCCAGGTGGGTCGCGGCGCTGACCACGCGATCGTTGAGCAGCAATCCGCCGATCGCCAGCGCTTGCTGCGTCAACGGGAAGAACCGCAGTTGCGCGCGGAACCGGTGCAGGATGAAGGCGAGCACCGTCAGCCGCAGCGCCTGCTCGCCGAGCAGACCGCCAAACGCCAGGTCGGCCAGCACCCCCATGGCAAAGGCAAAGCCCAGGCCGGCGCGTTCGGGCTCCTCGATCACCCAGTACGCGACAACCAGGGCCAGCCAGTAGGGCCGGAACGGCTGGATGACGCCGGGCAGCGGCAACAGACCCAGCAGCAGCGCCAGGAACACGCTGACCGGCATCAACCATGAATTCCGGGGCCGGCTCACGGAACCTGCGGGCGCTGCGGCGCCGGTGAAGCGGGCACAACCGGCGCGGCTGGAGGGCCGGCAACAGCCTTCGATGCTGGCTTTGCCTCTTTCGCGTTCGGGACGGCCGCGCCGGCAGTACCCGCTCCTGCAATGGTGGGCGGTGCTGTCGCCACCATATGCAGCAGCAGGACATCGCGTCCACGGTCCAGTTGCGCGGCGGGCTTGAGTCGGCCGACAAGGTAGGCACGACTCTCGTCCGGCCGCAGTGCCTCGACGGTGCCCACGGCGAACCCGGCCGGGAAACGACCGCCCAGGCCGGAGGTCAGCATGATGTCGCCCGGCTTGATGTCGCTGGACAGCGGGACGTTGGGCAGTTCCAGTCGATCGCCGCGACCTTTGCCGTAGGCGACCAGGCGCACGCCGGTGCGCGCGACCACGACCGGCACGGCGTGATCGGGGTCGGTGATCAGCAACACCGTCGCCGTGCCCGCCTTCACCGCGATGATCTGTCCGAGCAGGCCACCCGCGTCGATCACGGTTTGTCCCTCTTCGACGCCATCGCGACTGCCGGAACCCAGGATCAGGCGTTGCCGCGTCGGATCCAGGTCGATATCCAGGATGGGCGCCAGCTGCACGTCCAGCCGGGCCTGTTGGCCGGCGCCGAGCAGACCACGCAGGCGCGCGTTTTCGGCCGCAGCCGCCTGCAGACGCGACAGGCGGGCGCCACTGATCAACAGGGCATTGCGCAGCACGCGGTTCTCGTTCGACAACCGCGAGCGCGTCGCCGCGTCCTCGCTCACGCTGTCGCCGATGCGCCCAGGCAGGCTGGCCAGCCACCACAACGGTTGGATGGCGATTTCGCTGCGTGCGCGGATCTGCGCCAGCCAGCCACCGCGGTGATCCAGCACCATCAACGCAATGCCCAGCGCCAGGTAGGCCAGCAGCCGCAGGGTGTCGGTGACTTCGCCCGGTCGCGCGGCCGATGAGCCGGAGTAGGCGGACATGTCAGATCGTCACGGGCAAAAACGACGACGCAGGCGCTGTTCGCCCAACAAGCGTGGGACTGGGGCGGGGATGGTGCTCACCTGGCAACACGATCATTCCAAACACCGTCCCCAACGCGATCTTCCCTCCGATGGGAAGACAATTCACTCGGGCGCGAAAAACTCGTTGCCGTGCATGTCGACCAGTTCGAGCGCGCGCCCGCCACCACGCGCCACGCAGGTCAGCGGGTCGTCTGCAACCTGCACGTGCAGGCCGGTTTCCTCGCTGATCAGCCGGTCCAGGTCGCGCAACATCGCGCCACCGCCGGTCAACACGATGCCGCGCTCGGCGACATCCGCGCACAACTCCGGCGGCGTCTGTTCCAGTGCGTGGCGGATCGCCGCGAGGATGCCCGACAACGGCTCGCGCAATGCTTCCAGCACTTCGGCGGAATTGATCTTGATCATCTTCGGCACGCCTTCGGCCAGATGACGGCCGGAGATTTCCATCTCGCGTGGGTGCTCGGGCGGATAGGCGCAACCGATCTCGATCTTGATGCGCTCGGCGGTCGCATCGCCGATCAGCATGCCCTGGCTGCGCCGCACGTAGGCGATGATCGCCTCGTCGAAACGGTCGCCGCCGATGCGGACGGACTGCGCATACACGATGCCGTTGAGCGCGATCACCGCGACCTCGGTGGTGCCGCCGCCGATGTCGACCACCATCGAGCCGCGCGCCTCGGTCACCGGCATGCCAGCGCCGATGGCCGCGGCCATCGGCTCCTCGATCAGGTAGACATCGCGGGCACCGGCTTCCTCCGCCGATTCCTTGATCGCGCGCCGCTCGACCTGGGTCGAGCCGCACGGCACGCACACCAGTACCCGTGGGCTGGGTTTGAGGAAGCGCGATTTGTGCACCTTGCGGATGAAGTGCTTGAGCATTTCCTCGGTGTACGTGAAGTCGGCGATGACGCCGTCCTTCAATGGCCGGATCGTGGT
>JAQGOI010000060.1 GCA_028293685.1 Lysobacteraceae bacterium
CCGCTGGCGGAGGGGCATCGAGCAGCGCGCGCAACTGATCGTGCAGCACCTGCACTTCGCGCAGGCGGGTGTGGCAGGCGTGGAACTGCAGGCTGCCGTCATGGCGATCGACGTCGACGCGCGGCCACTGCGTGTCGAGATTCCCCGACAAGGGCGAACGATTGTCGAGCACGTCGGACTGCAGGCGACCAAGCAGGCGGTCGCGCGGCGGTTCGACGAACGGCGTGAGCTCGAACGAAGCCGCCACCGCTTCGCCGCTGCCGAGCAGGGCGATGAAATCGCGACCCGCCTGTCCCCATGCCGCCAGCAGCGGATTGTGATCGTCGGGGCCAAGGAAACTGTCGTCGTGCTCGGGTGTGTAGCCGCCGGCCCAGCGGCCGAGGTCGCCCCAGTACGCACGGGCCGGCGTGTGCAGGTAGAAATGTTGCGTACCCGCACGCGCCTGGCTGGCGATCACCTGCAGCACGTCCGGCGACACGTTCTGGCAGGCGAACACGAACAATCGCGGTGGCAATCCGACCGGTGCTTCGCCCTGGGCAGCGAAGCGGCGCAGGTAGGCATCGATGCGGCGCGCGCGATGCTGGCGGCCGCGCGCGATCGTGCGCCAAAGGCCTGCCTGCCAGTCGTCCGCCGGCGCGCTGCGCTCCCAGGCCAGCAGCCAATCGCGACGCCACGCCTGGTATTTCTCGAAGGTGTCGGCCAGTGCGCCGGCCAGCGACCACGCCTTGATCGGATCGCCGTCGTGCAGGAAGCCGGCCAGCGCCGACGGTGGCGCCTGTTGCAGCGCGCGCAGCACGTGCCAGCGCAGGATCTCCGGCGACAGGCGATCGGCGGCCGGGGCCTGGCCCAGGTTCGCGTCGAGCGCGCTGTCGACGAACTCCCCGGGCGTCAGCAACTGCAGGTTCGCGCAGATGCCCAGGCGCTCGGCCAGCGCCTGCTGCAGCCAGCGACGCATCGATGGTTGCGGCACCAGCACCACATCAGGCCGCAACCAGTCGCCGTCGGCAGGCAGCGCAACAACTTCGGCCGCCAGCAATCCGGCCAGCACATCGAGCGCATTGGAGTGGTAGAGACGAAAATCGCTGGCGGCCGGCATCGGCTCATCTTGCCGGAGCGCTGTCGCATCTGCCGAGAGCGCCGCGGCCAATCCAGGCTGGCGTTGCGCGACCGCCCGATCAATGGGCGCGTCACCAAGGATGATGCTGCGACAATGCGCGCGGCGCGGCTCCGTCGCCATTCAGCACCCGACCGCCAAGCTGCCCCGCTTTTTGCGATTCCATCAGGCCTGCCATGACGACCGACTCGCCCGCCGTGCACCTGACCGATGTCCGCCTGGACCGCGGCGGTCGTGCGGTGCTCGAGCACATCGACCTGGTGGTGCCGCGCGGCAGCATCACCGCCGTGCTCGGCCCGTCGGGCAGCGGCAAGTCGACCCTGCTGGCCGCGCTGACCGGTGAACTTCAACCTGCTGCCGGCACCATTGAAGTCCTCGGTGCGCCGCTGCCGCGGAGCCAGCGCGCGTTGCTGCAACTGCGCAAGAGCATCGGGGTGTTGCTGCAGGGCAACGGCCTGCTGACCGACCTGAGCGTCGCCGACAACGTCGCCTTGCCATTGCGCGCACACACGCAGCTGCCGCCAGCGCTGATCGATCGGCTGGTCGCGATGAAACTGCACGCCGTCGGACTGCGCGCGGCCGCCGAGCTGTATCCGCGCGAATTGTCCGGCGGCATGGCGCGTCGCGTGGCGCTGGCGCGTGCGCTGGCACTGGACCCACCGCTGATGATCTACGACGAGCCGTTGACCGGGCTGGACCCGATCGCCAGCGGCGTGATCATGAGCCTGATCGCGCGCCTCAACGCCAGCCTGGGCCTGACCAGCATCATCGTCACCCACCATGTGCACGAAACGCTGCCGATCGCCGATCGCGCGATCGTGATCGCCAATGGCCGCATCGTGTTTTCCGGTACGCCGACGGAACTGCAGGCGACGGCCGATCCGCTGGTGTTGCAATTCCTGCGTGGCGATCCCGATGGTCCCATCGCCTTCGACGCCGTCGCGCGTGCGGGCCTCGCTCTCGAGGAGCCGGCTTGATGCCGTTCGTGGCCGCCACCCGTTCGATCGGCCGCGCCGGACTGTTTTCGCTGTCGGTGCTGCGCGCGTCGGTTCCCACCCGCGATTTTTTCGCGGAGCTGACGCGCGAGATCTACAAGATCGGCGCGCGCTCGCTGCCGATCATTGCGGTCGGCGGTGCCTTCGTCGGCTTGTCGGTGACGCTGCTGGGCTATCGCGCGCTGGATACCTACGGCGCCAGCAACCAGATCAGCGCGCTGGTCGGGCTGGGGCTGTATCGCGAACTGGCGCCAGTGTTGACGGCGCTGCTGTTCATCGGCCGCGCCGGGTCGTCGATCGCGGCCGAACTGGGCCTGATGCGTGCCACCGACCAGATCACCGCGCTTGGGCTGATGGCGATCGATCCGATCGCCAAGGCCGTCGCGCCGCGGTTCTGGGCGGCGGTGATCTGCGTGCCGCTGCTGACCGGCTTCTTCTGCAGCCTGGCGATCACTGCCAGTTATTTCGAGGCCGTCCACGTCATCGGCATCGATTCGGGCACGTTCTGGCAGGTGCTGAAGGACAGTGTCGATTTCCACCACGACTTCCTGGTCGCGCTGGAGAAATCGGCGGTGTTCGGCGGCGTCGCGGCGCTGGTGGCGTCCTACGTCGGCTTCCACGCCGAGCCGACGGTCGAAGGCACGTCGGTGGCGACCACGCGCGCGGTCGTCAACGCCTCGCTGCTGGTGCTGATGTTCAATTTCGTGCTGTCCGCGTTCCTGTTCGGCAAGTGATTGCCGTCGTCATCCGCTTTGGGAGTTGAACATGTCCGTCCGCGGTCCCCGTCTTGAATTCGCCGTCGGCGCCTTCCTGCTGCTGGCGCTGGCATCGCTGCTGGTCCTGGCCCTGGCGTCGACCAACGGCAAGTTCGGCTTCGGCCGCCATACGTACCCGTTGAAGGCGCGCTTCACCAATCTCGGACAGCTGCGCACGTCGGCGCCGGTCAAGGTCGGCGGCGTCGTCATCGGCGATGTGGCCGACATTCAGCTGGACCCGGTCAAATTCGACGCCATCGTGACCCTGGCCATCGACGACCGTTACAAGGATCTTCCCGCCGACACCTCTGCCGGCATCCTCACCGGGGGCCTGCTGGGAGAAAGCTACATCGGCCTGCAACCCGGCGGCGACGAGCAGGCCCTGAAGCCCGGCGAGGAGATCGCCTTCACCACGCCGGCGGTGGACCTGATCCAGATGGTCGGCAAGTACATGTTCGGCGGCGGTAGCAAGCCCGCGGCCGGCGACACTCCTGCTGCAGGCACGACCGCTGCAAACCGGGGCGCCGTAAGCGCCACGCCTGAAACCACGCCCCCATCCTCCCCGGACACACCGAAGCCATGAAGCGCACCGTTCTTTCCTTCCTTGTCGCGACCGCCCTGGTTACAGGGACGCTGGCTACGGCTGTCGCCCCCGCGGTCGCAGCCGAGTCCGCCACCAGCCAGCAGGGCTCGCCCAGCCAGCTTGTGCTGGACAACAGCCAGCGCGTGCTGACCACGCTCGAGAAGCGGCGCGTGGAATTCACCAGGGACCGCGGCGCATTGCGTCAGTTCGTGTCCAGCGAATTCAGCCAGATGTTCGACCGCGACTACGCGGCGCGGCAGGTGCTGGGCCGCCACGGTCGCGGTGCCGACGACGCCGACGTCAAGCTGTTCGCCGACGCGCTCGCCGACAACCTGATGCAGCGCTACGGGTCGTCGCTGCTCGACTTCAACACCCAGCTGCGCGTGCGCGTGAAGTCCGAGACGGCGTTGCCGCGCGGACTCGGCGTCAAGGTCGCCAGCGAACTCATGCGCTCGGGCGGCGAGCCGATCCCGGTGGACTACCTGATGCGTCGCTCCGGCGGCACGTGGAAGGTGTTCGACGTCATGGTCGAAGGCGTGTCCTTCGTGCAGACCTTCCGCCAGCAGTTCGATGGCGAGCTGACCCACAAGTCGATCCGACAGGTCGCCGCGGACCTGCGCAGCGGCCAGTTGCAGGCCGATGCCAAGCGCTGATCACGCCTCCGTCCCGGCGTCGCTGCGTCGTGACGGCGACGTCCTGCGCATCAATGGCGACCTGGGGGTGAACACCGTCGCCGCCCTGTGGGCGCCGGCGCTCGCGCAGCTGGCCGGCGTGCGGCGCCTGGACACCCGCGGCGTCCTAGTGGTCGACAGCAGCGGTGTCGCCCTGCTGGCCGAGTTGGCCGCCCGCGCGGGCGCGGCGACCATCATCGAAGGCGATCCGCCGGGCCTGGGCGCGCTGCGCGCCGCATACCGGCTGACACCGGGCCTCGACTACTCGGCTTGAGGTTTCGGGCTGCAGCCCGCCGGCCACCCAACCACTACACTTTCGCCATGACCCTCTCTCACATCCGGCTGTCGTGGCTGTTGTTGCTGGCGGCCACGAGCGCCCAGGCGCAGATTGCCTCCGCCCCCGACCGATCCGTAGCTACCGGCATTGCCGCGGCCCAGGTGCCAATGCCGGTACCGGCAGCGCCGGCAGCGAGTCCCGTTGTGGTCGGCGCACCGGCGCAAGCGCCGCCCGTCGATCCGCGCACGCACGCCGAGCAGGACTACGACGCGCTCTACGGCAATCCGGCCCAGGACTACAACGCGGTTGCCGATCCGACCCTGCCGCCGCCGGCGGAACTGCCCGTCAGCTACGACCCGTGGGAGCCGATGAACCGGCGCATGCACGCGTTCAACAACGTCATCGACCGCCGTATCGCGACACCACTGGCCAAGGCCTACGTGAAGGTTGTCCCGCGCCCGATCCGGTTGGGCGTCGGCAATTTCTTCAGCAACCTTGGCCAGCCCGTCAGTGCAATCAATGCCCTGCTGCAGGGCAAACCCAAGCAGGCGGCCCAGGCTTTGGGCCGCTTCGGGCTCAACATGACGCTGGGCATGGGCGGGCTTCTGGATCCGGCCACCGACGCGCACCTGCCCAACCACAGCGAGGATTTCGGCCAGACCCTCGGTGTCTGGGGCTGGAAGCGCTCGCGTTACGTCGAGCTGCCGCTGTTCGGTCCGCGCACCGTGCGCGATGTCGTCGGCCTGGTCGCCGACGCGCCGCTGTCGCCGATGCGCCAGATCGACAGCAACAACACCCGTGAATTCCTGCAGGGCCTGCAGCTGGTCGACATCCGCACGCAACTGTTCGCCATCGACAGCATGCGAGCCGGTGCCACCGACGAATACGCACTGTTCCGCGACGCATGGCTGCAGCGCCGGCGCTACCAGATCTTCGGCGACCGCCAGCAGAACGACAGCTCGCTGCCGGCGTACCTGCGCGACGACCAGGGCAATCCCACCGTGCCGGCCGATGCGATGCCGGGGATCGAAGGCGTGCCTTGAGGCGCCGCTCGCTGGTGAGTGGATCCAACGCTGGCGCGCGAGCGCGCTACTGCAGCTTTCCGCTAATCGATGTCGACCTCGTGCAGGTCGAGCGCCAATCCCAGTAGCGAAGGCGCATCGACCGGCGCCAGCCCTTCGGCATCGCGCAGCGCACGTCCCATGGCCCGCGACCGCCGGCTGGTGTCATCGATCTTGTTGCCGGCCTCGACGAGTTTTTTCTTGACGCCATCGAGCGCGTCGCCAAATTTGGCGAATTCGGTCTTGACCGTCGCCAGCGTGCGCCAGACTTCGCTGGAGCGCTTCTCGATCGCCAGCGTGCGGAAACCCATCTGGAAACTGGTCATCAGGGCCAGCAGCGTGGTCGGGCCGGCGACGGCGATGCGGCAGTCGCGCTGCAGCGAGTCGACCAGGCCAGGGCGCCGCAGCACCTCGGCATAGAGTCCCTCGGTCGGCAGGAACAGGATCGCGAACTCGGTGGTGTGTGGGGCGCAGACGTATTTCTGGCAGATGCGCGCCGCCTCCTGCCGCACGCGCCGCTCCAGCGCGTCGCCCGATGCGCGCGCCGCATCCATGTCCGCACGTTCCTGCGCATCCAGCAGGCGCTCGTAATCCTCGCGCGGAAACTTCGCATCGATCGGCAGCCACACGGTGGCCTCGCCGGTAGATCCGGGAAACTTCACCGCGAATTCGACGCGCTCGTTGCTGTCGGGCACCGTCGCGACATTGGCCGCGTACTGGTCCGGCGCCAGCACCTGCTCCAGCAAACCCGCCAGTTGGACTTCGCCGAAGACACCGCGCGACTTGACGTTGGTCAACACGCGCTGCAGGCCACCCACGTCGGCCGCGAGCTTGTGCATGTCCCCAAGGCCACGATGGACCTGCGCAAGCATGGTCGTGACGTTGCCGAAGCTTTCGGTGAGCCGCGTCTCCAACGTCGCGTGCAGTTTTTCGTCAACGGTCGCACGCATCTGCTCGAGCTTGAGCGCGTTGTCGGCCTGCAGCTCACGCAGCCGCGCCTCCAGCGTGGTGCGCATTTCGCCCAGGCGTGCCTCGTTGTTGCGCGTGAGCTCGCCGATGCGCTGGTCCAAGGCGGCGGCGAAGTCGCGCAACGCCAGGCCCTGCTCGGCGCGCGCCTTGCGGGCGTCGTCGTTGAGGGTTTCGCGCAGCAGGTCCAGGCGCCCGCCGAAGCCATCGATGCGCTGCTCCTGCTGCAGCGACAGGCTGTCCAGCTGCTGGCGCAGTTCGGCGCGGCCGTCGCGCAGTTCGGTGCGCAACGCTTGTTCGAGCGCGATGCGGTGGGCCTCCAGCGCGGCCGCCGGGCGGCGGCGCACCAGCACCACCAGCAACACGATGGTGACGATGAGGGCGGCCATGAGGGTGAAAAGCAGGGCGTTCTGGGTCATGTCGCCAGTCTACCGCTCACCGTCTCATCACCTGCGCCACTTCATCGCGCGCACACTTCCGTCGCCATAGCATCGGTCGGGCATGGAAGCCGTCATTGCGCCACGCA
>JAQGOI010000063.1 GCA_028293685.1 Lysobacteraceae bacterium
GCTGCCCACCACCACGCCGTCGGACACGGCAGCCATCCGCACCGCGGACAGCGCATCCTTGATGCCAAAGCCGGCGACCACTGGAACCTGGCTGCTTTCGCGGATCCTGCGCAGCCGCGCACCTGCAAGCGTTGCGTCCAGTCCAGCCGCGCCGGTGACACCGGAAAAACTGACGTAGTACAGATAGCCTTGCGCATCGGCGCACAGGCGTTCGATCCGCAGGTCGGTCGTAGTGGGTGCGGCCAGCAGGATCAGTGCCAACCCCTGCGCGCGGAAGTCCGTGCTGAATCCGCCAAGTTCTTCCGGAGGCAGGTCGACGAGCAGCACGCCATCGACGCCCGCTGCGACGGCCTGGCCTGCGAAGCGCTCGGCGCCGCGGATCTCGACGGGGTTGAGATAACCCATCAGGACCACCGGCGTGGTGGCGTCGAGCTGTCGAAAGCGACGCACCGAATCGAAGATGTAATCCAGTCCGGCGCCGCGTGCCAACGCGCGTTCGGAGCTGCGCTGGATGACGGGCCCGTCCGCCATCGGGTCGGAAAACGCCACGCCCAGTTCGATGAGGTCCGCGCCTGCGGCCACCAGTGCGTGCATCACCGGAACGGTCGCCTCAAGCGATGGATCCCCGGCGGTGACGAAAGGGATCAGTGCCTTGCGACTCCTGGTTTTCAGTTCGGCAAAACGGGTGTCAATGCGATTCATGCTCATCTGCTTTTCGTGGGCGTGGCTTGCAGCCGCGAGCTCTTGATGGTGAGCAAGGGCTCGCGGCTATAAGCCGCTCCTACAAGTGCAAGCCCTCGCGGGTGGCGATCGTATGCACGTCCTTGTCGCCACGGCCCGAAAGGTTGCACAGCACGATGGCATCGCGCGGCAGGTCGCGCGCAAGCTTCACGGCCTGCGCGATCGCGTGGCTGGATTCCAGCGCCGGCAGGATGCCTTCGGTGCGTGCGAGCAAATGGAATGCCGCCAGCGCCTCGTCGTCGGTGACCCCGACGTATTCGGCACGACCGCAATCCTTGAGGAATGCGTGCTCGGGACCGACGCCGGGATAGTCCAGGCCAGCCGATACCGAATGCGTCTCGACGATCTGTCCGTCGTCGTCGCACAGCACATAGGTGCGATTGCCGTGCAGCACGCCAGGCCGCCCGGCTGACAGCGAGGCGGCATGACGCCCGCTGTCGATCCCCTCGCCCGCTGCCTCGGCCCCGACGATTCGCACATCACGGTCATTGAGGAAGGCGTGGAAGATCCCGATCGCATTGCTGCCGCCGCCGACGCAGGCCGTCACTGCATCCGGCAACCGACCGTATTCGGCCAATAGCTGTGCACGCGCCTCGCGACCGACCACGGCGTTGAAATCGCGCACCATGCGCGGATACGGATCGGGCCCGGCGACGGTACCGATGATGTAGAAGGTGTCGCGCACGTTGGTGACCCAGTCGCGCATCGCTTCGTTGAGTGCATCCTTCAGCGTTGCCGACCCGCTCGTCACCGGCACCACGGTCGCGCCCAGCAACTGCATGCGATAGACGTTGATCTTCTGCCGCTCGATGTCGGTCGCACCCATGTACACGACGCATTCAAGCCCCAGGCGCGCAGCGACGGTGGCGCTGGCCACGCCGTGCTGGCCGGCGCCGGTCTCGGCGATGATGCGGGTCTTGCCCATGCGGCTGGCCAGCAGTGCCTGGCCAATGGTGTTGTTGATCTTGTGCGCGCCGGTGTGGTTGAGGTCCTCGCGCTTGAGCAGGATGCGCGCACCGCCAGCATGCGCACTCAGCCGCTGCGCCCAATAGATCGGACTGGGGCGGCCGACGTAATGCGCGAGATCCTGCTCGAAAGCCCGCACGAAAACCGCATCGACGCGCGCCGCGTCGTAAGCGGCTGCAAGCTCCTCGAGCGGTCCGATCAGCGTCTCGGCGACAAAACGTCCGCCATAGCGACCGAAGTGCCCGTGGACATCCGGGTATGCGTTGAAATCGGCGATGGTTTCGTGCGTCATCGGTGTGCGCGGCTGCAGCGGCCGTGCAGTGTAGCGAATCGTCGAATTCAGCCAGTCGACCTGCGGCGCATCCGCCTCACGAGTGCTCGACGTGGCAGTCGGCGCGACGGACTTCCTCGACGAAATGACGCATGCGGTGTCCATCCTTGATGCCGGGCGCCGACTCGATGCCGCTGGCGACATCCACGCCCCACGGCAGCGTCGCCAGGATCGCGTCGAATATGTTGTCCGGCGTCAGCCCGCCGGCCAGCATCACCGGCTTGGTCAGCGGTTGCGGAATTCGCGACCAGTCGAAGGTGTTGCCACTGCCGCCGCCGTCGCCCGCACCGTGGCTGTCGAACAGGAACACGGCAGCGCTCGGATAGCGCAACTGCAGCGCGGTGGCGGATTCCACGTCATTGCCGTTCATCGGTACCGCCTTGAGCCACGGCACGCCGAAGCTGCGACAGAACGCGTCTTCCTCGCTTCCGTGAAACTGCAGCAGCGTTGGCCGCACCTGCCGGACTGCGTCGCGGACTTCCTCGGGACTGTTGTCGCGGAACAACGCGACGGCATCCACCAGCGGAGCAAGCGCGTTGCGCATCAGGCGGGCTTCTTCGGGGCGGATCAGGCGTCGGCTGTTGCGGGCAAAGATGAAACCCACCGCATCGACGCCGAGCTCGCTCGCAAGGCGAACGTCACCGGCACGGGTCATCCCGCAGAACTTGATGCGGGTGCGGAACAGCGTCCGCCGGCGGTCGAGGTTCATTCCGGTCACGTCACGGTCCATCGGGTCGCGATCACAGGGTCACCTCTTGCGGCAGCCGGCACACGGGGGGGTAAAGCGGACCGACGAACACAAGTCCGTCGGGCGGTGCTGTCGGCCCCGCCAGCGTGCGATCCCGCCCCGCCAGCAGTGCCTGGATCCAATCCTCGGACCGCTCGCCACGCCCGACCAGCAACAGACTACCCACGATGTTGCGGACCATATGGTGAAGAAAGGCATTGGCCTGGACATCGATCTCCAGGACGTCCCCGGTCCGGACGACCTCGATGCGCTGCAGATCGCGGCGGGCATGGGGTGCCTGGCAGTGCACCGTGCGGAAGGCGGAGAAGTCGTGCTGGCCAAGCAACGATTGCGCCGCGCGATGCATGGCGGGGGCATCCAGCGGACGCCGTTCCCAGGACAGGTACTGCCGGTGCAGCGCGGGTCGTACCGGCCGATTGAGGATCCGGTAGCGATAGCGACGGGCGCGCGCCGAAAAGCGCGCGTTGAAATCGCCATCGACGGGCATGCACCAGAGCGCGCAGATCGCCGCTGGCAACCGGGTCGTGGCGCCGAGCACCCAGCCCCGCGGCTCGCGCGCGGCATCACTGTCGAAATGGATGACCTGGCACGCCGCATGGACGCCGGCATCGGTGCGTCCAGCGCAGGTGACATCCACGGCGTGTCCGGCGACGAACGACAACGCGTCTTCGACCGCAGCCTGGAGTGTTGGCTCGCGGCGTCGCGGCCGGATCGAACCATCGTCGCCCCGCGCATTGAGCCGTTGCCAGCCGGAGAATTCGCTGCCGTCGTACTCGACGCCCAGCGCGTAACGCACGCGCTCAGCCTCCGCGACCGCTGCGCATCAAAGGTCGCGCAGCAATCGGGCTGCGGTGGCGCGCGCCGCCGGATCGCGGCCATCCAGGACTTCGCGCAACAGCACCTTTGCAGCCTCCTCGTCGCCGCGGTCCAGACAGGATTGGGCTTGCCCGAGCAAATGGCTCCCGTCGACAGCGGGCTCGGGGTACAACCCGACGGTCGTGCCGCCGTGCCATGGCGGCGCCACTGGTTCGGATGCAGTTGATGCCTGGCGTAAGGGTTCCGTCGGTCCGGAGGCCACGGCCTGGTCGGCGATGGACGCCGCTTCAGGGATGGCGGTCGCCGCCTGCGATGGGCGATCGGCCGCGGCGCCCGGCATGCTCGCTGCCAGGGCCTCGACATCGAAACTGCGCCGCGGATCCGGGGCTGCGCTCCGGCGCCGGCGGGTCAACAGCCAGCCGAGCAATGCGGCAACCAAAAGGGCGACACCACCGCCCCACAGCCATGCCGGCGTCGCCGGGGGAGCTGGCGCTGGTTGCACGGCCCCAGTCGACTGCACGGGTTGCGCCTTGGGCGTAACCGGCGCCGCCGCTTTCTGATTCGATTTCGCCAGGGTCTGTTGCGCGGACGCCAGCGCACTGTCCTTCATGGTCAGCAGTTGCTGCTGTTGCTGCTGCAACTTCTCGAGCTCGGCCACCCGCGTCTTCAATTCGCCGACCTCCGCATCGCGGGCAGCCAGCGTCTCCTTTGTTTCCTGCAGTTGCTGTCGCAGCATCTCGCCCTCGCCGCCGGCTTCGATTCCGGATTGTGTACCCGCCCGCTGGCGGCTTCCTGCCGACGGCGGAATGATTTCCAGCCGTGCGCCCGCGTTGTGCCGTGGTCCTGCACTCTTTGCCGCTGCCGCCGTCGCGAGCTTTTCGCTGCTACCCGCAACCGCTGCCGGTTGCGGTTGTGGTTGACGCGCCGCGCGCCACTGCCCGATCTGCTCATGCAGTGCCGCGGCCGCTTGCGCGCGATCCATCTGCGCAACGTCATTGGCAGGCGGAATCCGGAGCACGGCGCCCTGCTTGAGCCGGTTGACGTTGCCGCCGATGAACGCATCCGGGTTCGCCCGCAACAACGCCAGCATCGTCTGGGCAGCGCTGTAGCCGCTGGTGCCTTCCAGGCCGGCCGCGATGCCGGCAAGATTCTCGCCCGCGCGCACCGGCCCGTACTGTGCGGCAGTGGCTGCGGCAGCCTGCGTACCAGGCGACAGCGCCGCCGGGGGCGGAAGCGGTTCACGGTCAGCCGGGGGCACGGTTGGCACCGGTGCGGGCGGCGGAGCGACCGCGACGGGCGGCGGCGGACGGGGCGCAGGCACAGGCACCGGCGGCGCTGGCTGGGCAACGACCGGCGCCTCGGGCGGCCGGATGACCAGGTTGGGCGGCGCGACCGTCGGCGCCTGGATCGGAGCCAGCAATGGAGCTGCGACGGTATTGGGCGTATCGAGCAGCGCAGAGTACTCGCGCACGAGTCGCCCTTCCGCCCAATCGACCTGCAACAGGAAAGTCAGCAAGGGCGTCTGCACCGGCATTTCGCTGGTGACGCGGATGACAGGTCGTCCGGCCGTATCCAGTGCCGGCTCGAAACGCAGCGTGGACACCAGACCCTGCGGCGGCTCCAGGCCGACACGCGCGAATGTATCGGGCGAGGCCAGTTGCGCCTGCAGGCCCTGCAGTTCGGTCGGGTCGCTGGAAATGATCGGGATTTCCGCGACCAGTGGCTGGCCTGGCTTCGACTTGACCTGAAGCTGGCCCAGCCCCAGAGCGGCTGCTGGCCCGGCCGCGACGGCAAGCGCAGCGGCAAGCAGCAAGGAAAGTACGACTGGCGACCTGCTGCTCACGCCCATCCCCTTGGCCCCGATTGCCACGACTCTAGCCGTCCGTGCCGGGCAACCGCAATGCTCAAGGATGCGCAATGACCCACTCGGCGATCTGCACGGCGTTCAGTGCAGCACCCTTCCGGATGTTGTCCGACACGATCCACAGGTTCAAGCCGCGCGGATGCGACAGGTCATCGCGGATACGGCCGACGTAGACGGCATCCTTCCCCGACGCATGCGTCACCGGCGTCGGATAGCCACCGGCAACCGGCTCATCGACTACTTCTATCCCGGGCGACGCTTCCAGCAGCTTGCGCGCGTCGGCTGCCGACAGCTTGTCGCGCGTTTCAATGTTGACGACTTCCGAGTGGCCGTAGAACACCGGCACCCGAACGACCGTGGCATTCACGCGGATGCTGTCGTCGCCGAGGATCTTCCGCGTTTCCCAGACCAGCTTCATCTCCTCGGTGGTGTAGCCGTTGTCGGTGAAGTCGCCGCCGTGGGGAATCACGTTGAATGCGATCTGCACCGGGTACACCTCGGCGGTGACGGGCTGGAAATTCAATAACCCTGCCGTCTGCCGTCCCAGCTCCTCCAGCGCAAGGCGGCCGGTGCCGGACACCGACTGGTAGGTGGCGATGTTCAGTCGCTCGATGCCCACCTGGCGGTGGATGGGCCCGAGTGCCACGAGCATCTGCATCGTCGAGCAATTGGGATTGGCGATGATGCCGCGCGGACGGTTGGCGGCTGCTTCCGGATTGACCTCGGACACGACCAGCGGCACATCATCGTCGTTTCGGAATGCCGAGGAATTGTCGATGACGACCGCACCGGCAGCCGCAAACTTCGGCGCATATTCCTTCGACGTCGAACCGCCTGCCGAAAACAACGCGATGTCCACGCCTACCGGATCGAATGTGGCCAGATCCTGCACGACCAGCTGACGATTGCCGAACGAGACCTTGAAACCGGCCGACCGCGAACTCGCCAGCGCGATGACCTCGCTCGCGGGGAATCGCCGCTCGGACAGGATCGACAGCATCACCTCGCCCACGGCGCCCGTAGCGCCTACAACCGCCACCTTGTATGTCCTGCTCATTGTTGTGTCGTTATCCAAAGAAATTGTGGATCGATGTGCGTTTGTAGGAGCGGCTTCAGCCGCGACCGAAGTGCATCCTCAAGTATTCCAAAAGGTCGCGGCTGAAGCCGCTCCTACAAGGGACGGATTACATGGCAGCGCCGGGTGGAATGCGGGGAAACACCTCGCCGACGTCGCCGCATTGCGCGCGGTGTCGCAATGCCTGGTCCATCAGCACCAGCGCCATCATCGCCTCGCAGATGGGCGTGGCGCGAATCCCGACGCAGGGATCATGGCGGCCGGTGGTCACGATTTCGACTTCATCGCCATGCACATCCAGGCCGCGAGCCGGCAGGCGCAGGCTTGAGGTCGGCTTGAACGCGGTCGATACCACGATCGCCTGCCCGCTGCTGATGCCGCCAAGGATGCCGCCGGCGTGATTGGAGAGGAAGCCGGCGTGCGTGGCCTCGTCGCGGTGTGCACTGCCGCGCTGTGCAACAGCAGCGAAACCGTCGCCGATTTCCACCCCCTTGACGGCATTGATCGACATCATTGCCGCCGCCAGTTCACTGTCGAGCTTGCCGTAGATCGGCTCCCCCCAACCAGGTGGTACACCCGTCGCGATGGTGGTGACGCGCGCGCCCACCGAATCGCCGGACTTGCGCAGCGCATCCATGTACGCCTCGAGTTCGGACACCTGGGCGACATCCGGCCAGAAAAACGGGTTGGATTCGACCGCCGCCCAGTCGGTGGTGCGCGGCACGACCTCGCCGATCTGCGCCAGATACCCGCGCACCCGGACGCCGTGGCGATCAAGCAACCATTGTTTGGCGATGACCGCGGCGGCCACGCGCATCGTGGTCTCGCGCGCACTGCTGCGGCCGCCGCCGCGTGGATCGCGAATGCCGTATTTCTGCCAATAGGTGTAGTCGGCATGCCCGGGACGGAACTGTTCGACGATGCGGTCGTAATCCTTGCCACGGGCATCGGTATTGCGGATCAACAACGCGATCGGCGTGCCCGTGGTGATGCCTTCGTACACACCCGAAAGGATTTCGACGGCGTCGGCTTCGTGTCGGGCCGACGTGTGGCGCGACTTTCCGGTGGCCCTGCGGGCAAGGTCCGTGACGAAGGTTTCAGCGGATATCGCCATGCCCGGCGGACAGCCATCGACCACGCAACCGATCGCGGGTCCGTGCGATTCGCCGAAGGTGGTCACGCGGAACAGGTGCCCGAACGTATTCACGGACGCTTGTCGGCAAGCTTCTTGATGCGCGCGTGGTGGGTGACCAGGTCGTGGCGGTCGGCAACGAAGATCCCCATCTGTCCGACCTTGAACTCGACCCAGGCCAGCGGCAATTCAGGCAGCAGGCGCGCCAGAGCCTCTTCCGCTTCCCCGACTTCGCAGATCAGCAGGCCGCGATCGGTCAGATGCAGCGGCGCGTCGCGCAGGATCTTCAACGCAAGATCCAGCCCGTCGGCGCCGGCGCGCAATCCAAGCTCGGGCTCGTGATCGTATTCCGGCGGCAACGCATCGGTTTCGGTATTGGTCACGTACGGTGGATTGGTGACGATCAGGTCGTAGTGCTCGCCCTGCAGGGCGGAGAACAGATCGGACTTCAGCAGCCGCACGTTGTCGGCATGCAACCGGCTTTTGTTCGACTGCGCCAACGCGAGGGCGTCGTCGCTGATGTCGGCGGCGTCGACCTGCCATTCGGGGTTGTAGTGCGCCATGGCAATGCCGATGCAGCCAGAGCCCGTGCACAGGTCGAGTGCGCGACGCACTTCGCGATCGCCGAGCCACGGCTCGAATCCGTTCTCGATCAACTCGGCGATCGGCGAACGCGGCACCAGTGCACGCGGGTCGCTATTGAAGCTCAAGCCGGCGAACCACGCCTCGCCGGTCAGGTACGCCACCGGAATCCGCTCCTCGATGCGACGCAGGAACAGTCCCAGCACGTCTTCCTTTTCCGCCAGCGTGACGCGCGACTGGCCATAGGCCGGACCGATGTCATGGGGCAGATGCAGCGCATGCAGCGTCAGGTGCGTCGCTTCGTCGATCGCATTGTCGTAGCTGTGGCCGAAACTCAACCCGGCTGCGTTGAAACGGCTGGCGCCGTAGCGGATCAGGTCGATGATCGTCTGCAGTTCGTCGGTCATGAGGCGGACGCGCCCGGGCGATCGGTAGGCCGGCGATTATAGCCGTGCGGCCCCGGTATCATGACTGCCGTCCTTTTGCGCGGATCGCCATGTTCACTCGCACCACGGCATACATCCTGCTCGCTGCGCTGGCCGTGGCCTGTGCCCTGTGGGCCTTGCCGCATTGGCTGTCGACGCGCGAATCGGCCCGACCCATGCTCCAGGCCGTGCAGTTGTTCGATCAACCGCGCGAACTGCCGCCGTTTTCGCTGCAGCAGTCCGACCACACGCCGCTGGTGCGCGACGAGTTGAAGGGCCACTGGACGCTGGTTTTTCTCGGCTTCACCCATTGCCCCGACGAATGTCCGACGACACTCGCGCAACTGGCACAGGCGCAGAAGCAGTGGCAGGTTTTGCCCGAACCCACGCGGCCGCGCGTGCTGTTCGTATCGGTCGATCCCGAACGCGATACGCCCGATGCCGTGGGCGAATACGCGCACGGCTTCCATCGCGACACGCTGGCCGCAACCGCCGACGGATCCACGCTCGAAGCATTCGCGCGCTCGCTGTCGCTGGTGTTCATGAAGGTTTCGGCGCCGGATGGCGCACCTGCCGACCAGTACACCGTCGACCATTCGGCAGCGCTGGCCGTGCTCGACCCGCAAGCGCGCATGGCCGGTGTCATCCAGGCCCCACTGGATCCCAAGGCCATCGCCTCGGACCTGGTGACGTTGACCCGGGCTTCGGCGCAATGAGCCTGCTGACGCGCCTGACCTACGTGCTTCCGCATCGTGCGTTGTCCTCGCTGGCGCGCCGTCTTGCGTATTCCGGACATCCGCGGTTGAGCCGGTGGTTGATCGATACCGTGACGCGGAAGTTCGGCGTCGACCTGTCTGAAGCCGAATCACCCGATCCCGCGCACTACCCGACGTTCAACGCATTTTTCACCCGCAGCCTCAAAGCCGGCGCCCGCATCCCCGATCCTGACGCGCGTGCACTGCTGATGCCGGCCGACGGTCGCGTCAGCCAATGCGGGGCGATCGAAGCGGGCCGGATTTTCCAGGCCAAAGGCCGCTCGTTCAGCACCACCGAGCTGCTGGCCGACGCCGACGCGGCGGTCGCGTTTGCCGACGGCCTGTTCGCGACCGTCTACCTGTCACCCAAGGACTATCACCGCGTGCACATGCCGTGGTCGGGCCGGCTGCGCGAAACGGTGCACGTCCCGGGGCGTTTGTTCAGCGTCGGTCCGGCCGCGGTTCGGCTTGTTCCGGGCCTGTTTGCGCGCAATGAACGCCTGGTCTGCCATTTCGACACGGACTTCGGGCCGATGGCCGTTGTGCTGGTTGGCGCGCTGCTGGTTTCGGGAGTCGAAACGGTGTGGAGCGGGATCGAGATCCCGCAGTACGGCGATACCGTCACCGTAAAGGACTACCGCGGCGCGGACGTGCGGCTGGAGCGCTTTGCGGAAATGGCGCGGTTCAACTATGGCTCGACCGTCATCGTGCTGCTGCCGCAGGGCGTCGCGGAACTCGCGCAGGGCTTGTCGGCGGAAACGCCCGTACGGCTCGGCGAACGGCTCGCAACGCGGTTGTAAATCGGCGCTAGTCGCAACTGTCCAGGTGCAGGCGCTGGCCTGGACGGATCGAATAGGTTGGCCCCCTCAAGCCGTTGGCGCCGGCCAACTCACGCAGGTCGCACTGGAATTTCTGCGCGATCGACGACAGTGTCTCGCCGCGCTGGACGCTGTAGTTGCGTTGTTTTGCCTGAG
>JAQGOI010000070.1 GCA_028293685.1 Lysobacteraceae bacterium
TTCCAGGCATCGGATCCCGATTCCCGGCCGCCACCGGTTTCTTTTTCCCCGCCGAAAGCACCGCCGATTTCCGCGCCCGAGGTGCCGATGTTGACGTTGGCGATGCCGCAATCCGAACCGGAAGACGCGAGGAACGCTTCGGCCGCCTTCAGGTTGGTGGTGAAGATCGACGACGAAAGCCCCTGCGGCACGGCATTCTGGAGTGCGATGGCTTCGTCGAGCGTCGAATATTTCATGACGTAGAGGATGGGTGCGAAGGTCTCCGTCTGCACGACCTCGGCGTCATTGGACAAGCCGGTGACCAGCGTTGGCAACACGAAGTTGCCCTTGCGGTCGGTCAAGGCCTTGCCGCCGCTGGCGATGGTGCCGCCGCTGGCACGTGCCTTTTCGACGGCATCGAGGAAGCCCTGGACGGCATCGCTGCTGTTCAAGGGGCCCATCAGGTTCGCAGGATCCGTTGGATCGCCGATTTTGCTTTCGACCTGCCCATAGGCGGTGACCAGGCGGGCGACGACGTCGTCGTAGATGGTGTCCT
Organism: Lysobacteraceae bacterium; assembly: GCA_028293685.1. Lineage (GTDB taxonomy): Bacteria > Pseudomonadota > Gammaproteobacteria > Xanthomonadales > Xanthomonadaceae > Cognatiluteimonas. The sequence continues at coordinate 536 of JAQGOI010000070.1, forward strand.
GGATGAACAACCGTCGCGTCGTCGTGCAGCGTTGTCCGGCGGTGCCGACCGCACCGAACACGATCGCGGGGATGGCCAGTTTCATGTCGGCGGTTTCGTCGACGATGATCGCGTTGTTGCCGCCCAGCTCCAGCAGCGATCGGCCCATGCGACGCGCGACGCGTTCGCCGACCATCCGGCCGATTTTCGTCGAGCCGGTGAAGCTGATCAGCGAGATGCGACGATCGTCTACGAATACCTGCGCAAGATCGCTGCCGGCGTCGTTGAACAGGAAAAAGATGTCGGGAAATCCCGCGTCGCGCAGCGCGGCATTGCAGATCTTCAGCGCGGCGATCGCGGACAGCGGCGTTTTGGGCGACGGCTTCCAGATCGAGATATCGCCGCAGACCGCCGCGACAAAGGCATTCCACGCCCACACCGCAACCGGGAAATTGAACGCCGAAATGATCCCGACCAGGCCCAGCGGCTGCCACTGCTCGTACATGCGATGGCCAGGACGCTCGGAGTGCATGGTCAAGCCATACAGCTGGCGCGACAGGCCGACGGCGAATTCGCCGATGTCGATCATCTCCTGCACTTCGCCATCGCCCTCGGGCTTGCTCTTGCCCATTTCCAGCGCCACCAGCGAGCCCAACGCGTCCTTGTGGGTGCGCAGGGCGTCAGCGCAGATGCGCACCGCCTCGCCGCGGCGCGGCGCCGGTGTGGTCCGCCAGACGGCGAATGCGGCTTGTGCGCGTTCGACGAGCGTTTCGTAGTCGTCGGCAGACGAGGCCTGCACGCGTGCCAACACGCTTCCGTCGGTGGGATTGATCGGCTCGATCAGTCCCGCATCCTTCGTGCCGGACCACGCGCCGGCGCCGAGGTAGGTGCCTGGTTCGGTGCCAGCGAGGCCAAGGGCGGTCAGGACAGGGTGCGACATGGAAAACTCCAGAAATGAGTGTGGAAAGTCCGGTCTTCGTCGACCGGGCTGCAGCGCGGAAAGCGCGACCTTGATGCCTGGTGGCCCCGGCGCGATTCGAACGCACGACCTGTCCCTTAGGAGGGGACCGCTCTATCCAGCTGAGCTACGGGGCCAATTGCGAAATTTTCGCATGAATGCGTCGCGGTTCCAAAAAAGAGGGCCAAGGGGCGCAGTGACTCCATCCGTCGCCCTGCCTTCACCGCGCGCGGGTATGGTTCGGGACGACGGCGTGCGGCTTTTCGACGTCCGCGAGTCGCCGCCTTTTTTGCGCGCCGACGGATCTCCGGCGTTGGCGCAGCCAAGCCAGGCGGGCAGGAGGTCGGACATTGGGCGATACCCGGCTGCAGCGCGAACGCATGGTCCAGCGGCAGATCGCTGCGCGCGGGGTTCGCGATCACTACACGCTGGAAGCCATGCGCCAGGTGCCCCGCGAGGAGTTCGTGGCCAAGCCGCTGCGCGAATTCGCGTATGAAGATTCGCCTTTGCCGATCGAAGCAGGGCAGACCATCTCGCAGCCGTACATCGTTGCCTTGATGATTGCCGAGGCGCGCATTCGACCCGGTGAGCGCGTGCTTGAGATCGGTGCCGGTTCCGGTTATGCCGCCGCGGTGATGGCGACGATCGCACAACGCGTGTACGCCATCGAGCGCGTGCCGGAACTGGCCGCGCTCGCCCGTGAACGATTCGAACGCCTGGGCTACGACAATATCGAATTGCGCACGGGCGACGGAACACGCGGCTGGCCGGAAGCCGCGCCCTTCGATGCCATCGTCGCGGCGGCTGGCGGTCCTGAAATACCTGACGTGCTGCTGCGGCAACTCGCGCCTGGAGGTCGACTGGTCATGCCGGTCGGAACCATGCGCGACCAGCAACGGCTGGTTCTGGTGACGCGCACGGGCAACGAGCGCTTCGTACAGAAGGCGTTGGGCGACGTTCGCTTCGTGCCGCTGATCGGTGAGCATGGTTGGCGCGACGATGCCCCGGTCACGATGGCTGAACCCACGCGGACGCACCTGCGATCAAGGGACGTAGGACGCAGCATGGCTGGCCTGATCCGTGAAGCGGCCGAGCCATTGCCGGCGTTCGATGATCCAGCGTTCGGAAAACGCTTCGACCGCTTCGCCGATGCACGTGTCGTGCTGCTTGGAGAGGCAAGCCACGGCACCTCGGAGTTCTATCGTGCCCGCGATGCGATCACGCGCCGGCTCGTCCAGGCGCACGGTTTCAAGATCATCGCCGTGGAGGCCGATTGGCCGGATGCGGCCAGCATCGACCGCCATGTTCGCAGCGTCCCCGGCGTGCGGGATGGGGAGCCGGCCTTCCAGCGTTTTCCCACATGGATGTGGCGGAACACCGACGTCGACCGCTTCGTCCGCTGGCTGCGGCAGCACAACCACCTGCTGGCCGACAGCCGCAGGGCGGGCTTTTACGGGCTCGATCTCTACAGCATGAACGCATCGATGCGTGCCGTGATCGACTACCTGGACGGTGTCGATCCGGAGGCCGCGCACGTTGCGCGCACGCGCTACGGCTGCCTGACGCCGTGGTCGAAAGAACCCGCGCAATACGGCCATATGGCCGTTACCGCCGGGTATGCGGTTTGCGAGGATGCCGTCGCCGACATGCTCCGGATGCTGTTGTTGCGACGGATGGAGTACACGAAAAACGATGGTGGGCGCTTCTTCGACGCCGAGCAGAACGCGCGCGTGGTGCGCGATGCGGAGGCGTACTACCGGGCCATCTACTACGGGTCGGCGGAGTCGTGGAACCTTCGCGACACCCACATGTTCCAGACGCTGCAGCACCTGCTCGATGCCGGCGGAGCCGATAGCCGCGCAGTGGTCTGGGCGCACAACTCGCACATCGGCGATGCGCGCCACACCGGGATGGGCCAGCAGCGCGACGAGCTGAACATCGGGCAGCTCTGTCGCGAGCAGTTTGGCGACCAGGCCGCGCTGATCGGATTTGGCACCGACTCGGGGACCGTCGCTGCGGCGAGCAACTGGGATGAGCCGATGCAGGTCATGCAGGTCAACCCGTCGATGGCTGGCAGCTACGAGCGACTGTTCCACGAGGCGGCGGTGCCACGCTGCCTGGTGGACGTCCGCGCCGGGCAGCATCCCGAGTTGCGCGAACGCTTGAGCGAGACGCAGCTCGAACGCTTCATTGGCGTCATCTACCGTCCCCACACCGAGCGGTGGAGTCACTACACCGAGGCTGAACTGCCCGGGCAGTTCGATGCTTATGTCTGGTTCGACAAGACAAGTGCCGTCACGCCGCTGACGAAGGAACACGGCAGTGGCGTGCCCGAAACCTGGCCGTTTGCGCTGTAAAAGCCAGCTTCGACCCGCTGTTGGCGCACGCTCGGCAATGCTGCGTGCTTCACCGCCTTTTGCGAACGCAGACCGGCGCCCGTATGAGCGCCGGCCCGCATTCAAATCGCGATCAGGACACGGGAAGCGTGAACTTGAAGGCGCACGGCGTGGATTTGACCGTCAACGCGCCGCCGTTGATCTGTTCCAGATAGGTCTTGACGGTTTCCTGGTCCGTACGCAACTGGCTTGCAGCCGCGGTGTTGCATGTCGTCCCACAGACGCCACTGGACAACAGCGCATTGGCCGTGGTGATCAACTGGGCGATCGTTCCACCGAAGGGCTTGTAGAAGTTGCTGGTACTGACATACCCGGCCTCGACACTCAGCCGCAGCGCCGCCAATTGCGCGGACAACAGGTACGCCATGTTCGTGTCGGTCGCACCCAGCAACCAGGATTGAAGGGCGGTGTAGTTGGTGGCCTCCGGAGACGCGACCGGAAGGGCGAAATTGGCGCCAGTCGCTGTACGCAGGTTCAAGCCATTCATTAGGCTGAACTCAGGGTTCATGCCTGTGCCGTCGGCCAGTTTGAGCTGTCCTGCCGCGCCGCTCCAGAAGGTCAGCGTCCTGCCGCCACCGCACGTGCAGTAGTTGCCGAATTCGACGTTGATCGTCTCCCCGCCCGCGAGTACGAGGTTGGCAATGGTCTGTTCGGGCGAATTGGCGGTCGGAATGCCGTCCACGGACGATCCCGATTGCACCCACGCCCCGCTGCCATGGCCTTCCGTAACACTGTAGGTGCCGGCTGCGATATTCGCGTATGGCGCAAGCCCGTCGATGGTGGTGAGCTTGCTGGTTCCCGGGCTCAGCGCCATCAGCCAGTTGGCTAGTGGCACCTCATCGTTATCCCAGACGCCGTTGGCATTCTTGTCGTAGAACTTGTACGCGTTGATCGTGCCGGTTTCGGCCACGATGCTGGGCTTGATCCGGAAGTTGTCTGTCTTCGTGCTGCCGGGGACGAACTTGTTGCCATTGGCGTAATAGTCGGTCTGCCGCGTGACCCAGACCTTGTAGACGCCACCTGCGTTGGGCGTGTCGTCGTAGGGAATCAGCTGCACCGTGTCGCTGCCGCAGGGACCGACCGATTGGCCATGGGGTCCCGAGTATCCGTAGATGATTCCGTTGAGGACGGAAAACCCGCGGTCCGTGATGACGTCGGTTGACAGCATCGTGGCACCGGACGGAATGGTGACCTGGAAAATGTAATTTCCGTATTCGATCTTGCCGGCCTGGCAGGGCGATTTGGTCGGACCGCCGTTGATGTACACATC
>JAQGOI010000117.1 GCA_028293685.1 Lysobacteraceae bacterium
CCGAGCAGCAGCTTCAGCAGCGTGGTCTTGCCGCTGCCATTGGGACCGATCAGGCCGATGCGGTCGCCACGCAGGATGGTGGTGTCGAAATCCTTCACGATCACCTGGGGCCCGTGCGCGAATGAAACGTCGCGCGCTTCGATCACTTTTTTTCCCGAGGCACCGGCCTGCGCGGTTTCCATGCGCACGTTGCCGGTCTGCGCCCGGCGCGCGGCGCGCTCGTTGCGCATTGCCTCCAGCCTCCGCACGCGGCCCTCGTCGCGTGTGCGTCGCGCCTTGATGCCTTGCCGGATCCAGGTTTCCTCCTGCGCCAGACGCTTGTCGAAGCGCGCGGATTCCTGCGCTTCGGCGTTGAGTCGTTCCTCCCGGCGGCGCTGGTAGTTGGCCCAATCGCCCGGCCAGCTGGTGACCTGGCCCCTGTCGATTTCGACAATGCGCGTGGCCAGTGCGCGAAGGAAGCGGCGGTCGTGGGTAACGAACACGAGAGCGCCCTGCCAGCCTTTCAGGAATCCCTCCAGCCAGTCGATGGCGGCAATGTCGAGATGGTTGGTCGGCTCGTCCAGCAGCAGGACATCCGGCGCGGACACCAGCGCGCGAGCCAACAGCACGCGTCGTTTCATGCCGCCGGACAGGCGCGAGAAGGCCGCTTCGCCGTCGAGGTCCAGCCGGTCGAGCACTTCGGTGACGCGCTGGTCCAGCGACCAGCCGTGAGCGGCCTCGATCAGCGTCTGCACGCGCGCCAGCGCGTCGGTGTCCACCGGATCGGCATGGCTGAGGTGATGGAATTCCGCCAGTTGCGCGCCCAGTTCACCCAGGCCGGCGGCGACCACGTCGAACACGGCGCCCTGCGCATCGGCCGGAACCTCCTGTTCCAGACGGGCAATCCTGCCGCCACCACCCGGACCGCGACCCTCGATCAGGATCCGGCCGTCGTCGGGTTTCAGGTCGCCCGACAGCAGCTTCAACAACGTGGATTTACCGGCACCATTGCGACCGATCAGCGCGATCCGCTCGCCCGATTCGATCGCCAGGTTGACGTGGTCCAGCAACAAGGGACCGCCGATGCTGTAGTCGACGTCCTGCAAAGTGATCAAAGGCATCGGCATAGTCTAGCCGGCCCATTCCAGCCGGCGTCGCCGCGGTGTAGGCTTTCGTGGCCTGTCCGGGCAGTCGAATCCAGCGGAGCGCACATGAAAGGCATGGACCAGAAGAAGACCGAAAAGAAGAAGCCCGAGAAGAACCTGAAGGAAAAGCGGGCAGCAAAGAAGGACAAGAAAGCCGGCAAATAAGCCGGCTTTTCCTTTCCTGCAGACCTGTCAGGAACTGCAGGACAACATTGAACAGCCTGCCCGGTTGCGCGCCCAGTCCGGGCGCCTGACGGCATAGGCGGCCTTGTCTGGCTGATCGTCATAAGGTCGGCGCAGCAATTCGAGCAATTCCATGATGCCGCCGTAGTCACCGGTTTCCGCCCGGTCGATGGCTTGCTGGGCCAGATAGTTGCGCAGGACATAACGCGGATTGGCTTCATGCATGCGTGCCCGGCGCGCGCCCGGATCGAGGGAGGCCTCGCGACATCGGGCGGCATACCGGCCGAGCCACTCCAGCAGGTCGGGATCGGTGGCCGTTCGCTGGGCTGCGCCGTAAAACGCCTCAGCCAATGGTTCGAGCGTCGGATTGTCGAGATCGACGTCCGACAGCGAGCGAAAAAACAAGGTCATGTCGACTTCACCCGCCTGCAGCAACCCGTACAGCTGCTGCATCAGGACGGCATCGCCATCCCGGCATGTGTCCAGCCCAAGCTTGCCGGCGGTGTTGGCGCGATCGGCAGCGGTGAACGTCTCCATGTACCGCTGCAACCCCGCCTGCAGTTGTTCGGCGTCGTCGAACAGGGGCGCAAGCGCGTGCGCCAGCCGCGTCAGGTTCCAATACGCGATCTTCGGCTGCCAGCCGAAGCGGTAGCGTCGGCCGTGCGCGTCGGTGGTGTTCGGTGTCCAGTCGAGATCGAAATTGTCGACCCATCCATAGGGGCCGTAGTCGATCGTCAGGCCGAGGATCGACATGTTGTCCGTGTTCATGACGCCGTGCACGAAGCCGACCCGCATCCATTCGGCCACCATGCGCGCGGTGCGTTCGCAGACCTGCGCAAACCATTCGCCGTACAGTCGCTCGCTCCCCACGCGAGACGCTGCCAGCTCCGGAAAATCCCGATCGATGCAGAAATCCGCCAGTTGACGCAACAGCGTGACGTCGCCGCGCGATGACGGCAGCTCGAAGTTCCCGAAACGGATGAAGGACGGCGCGACGCGACAGACGATCGCGCCCGGTTCCTCGCGCGCATTGCCGTCGTAGAACATGTCACGCACGACGGGTTCGCCGGTCACGACCAGGCTCAACGCCCGCGTCGTGGGGACACCCAGGTGGTGCATCGCTTCGCTGCACAGGAACTCGCGCACGGACGAGCGCAGGACCGCGCGTCCATCGGCGCTGCGCGAATACGGTGTCGGGCCGGCGCCCTTGAGCTGGAGCTCCCATCGCTCGCCCGCAGCGTTGACGATCTCGCCCAGGGAAATCGCGCGGCCATCGCCCAGCTGTCCCGCCCAGTGACCGAACTGATGGCCGCCGTAGTTGGCGGCGAACGGCTCCATCCCCAGCCACGTCGCATTGCCACCGAACACCTGCGCGAATTCCGGTGACTGGATGTCCTCTTCGCCCAGCCCCAATCGCACAGCCATTTCACGCGACCAGGCGACGAGCTTCGGTGCCACCACCGGCGCAGGCGCAACAGCTGACCACAGGGCGCCGTGCACCTGGCGAATACCAGGTGCCGACACCGGATCGCCGGGCAGGTCCCGCACGAACGCATTGTCGAATCGCAGCGAAGGCATCGGATTTCGTTGACCGGATGTGGGATCACCCTAGCAAACGCCTCGAGGAAAACCGGCATCCGGGCGCCGCCGCATTCAAGCTGCGATCATGCGCGGATGAATGAGCCGCTCACCCAATTCACCGAGCTGTCGCTGGATCCAACCCTCTTCCAGGGGCTCGACGCAACCGGTCACACCCGGATGACACCCATCCAGGCGCAGAGTCTCCCGGCGTTGCTGGCCGGGCGGGACGTCATCGGCAAGGCGCCTACCGGCAGCGGCAAGACCGCCGCGTTCGGTCTTGCACTGTTGCATCGGATGGACCCTGGGCAGATCCGCCTGCAGGCGCTGGTGCTTTGTCCAACCCGCGAACTCGCCGACCAGGTCAGCAAGCACATCCGCAAACTGGCGACGGGCATCGCCAATCTCAAGTTGCTCACGCTGACTGGCGGCATGCCACTGGGTCCGCAGTTGGCTTCGCTGGCACACGCACCTCACGTGGTCGTCGGAACCCCCGGACGCATACAGGAACTGCTGCGCAAGCAGGCGCTGGACCTGCGTGGCGTGCGTACGCTGGTATTGGACGAGGCCGACCGCATGCTCGACATGGGCTTCGAGGAACCCATCCGCGAGATCATCGGCAAGACGCCGAAAGACCGGCAGACGCTGCTGTTCTCGGCGACATATCCGGACGCCATCCGCGAACTCGGCCGCAAGCACCTGCGCGAGCCACTGGAAGTATCGGTCGACGATGCCGCCGACCAGGCCGTCATCCGGCAGCTGTTCTTTGAAGTGGAGCCGGCGCAGAAGCCGTCGGCGCTGGCTGGCCTGCTGCTCGAACACAACCCGGAATCCGCCGTCGTGTTCTGCAACATGCGCCGGGATGCCGATGAAGTGGCCGCGTCGCTGTTGCACGTCGGCTTTTCAGCAGCGGCGCTGCATGGCGACATGGAGCAGCGCGATCGCGACGAAGTGCTCGTGCAGTTCGGCAATCGCAGCTGCAACATCCTTGTCGCCAGTGACGTCGCCGCTCGCGGCCTGGACATCCAGGATCTGGGTGCGGTGGTGAACTACGAACTTCCGTCCGATCCCGACGTCTATGTCCATCGCATCGGGCGTACGGGCCGGGCCGGACGCAGCGGACTGGCTCTCAGCCTGGTCACCCCACGGGAGATGCCGCGCGCGCTGCAACTCGAACAGATCCTTG
>JAQGOI010000131.1 GCA_028293685.1 Lysobacteraceae bacterium
TCAGGCGCGCCACGAAGAACGTCACGATGCTCAGGAACACGAACAGTCGTACTGGACTGACGTAGCGCACGCGCCGGCCGGCGAAGTATTCGCAGCTCAGGTAACCAGGTCGGGCCAACAGCGGCCACAGCGTGCGGAACACCCTGGCATCGATGTTGAGGATGCTGTCCAGGGCGTCGCCCATGATGCTGGTGAAGTGCCGCACCAGCCCGCTCACCGGCTGGCCGCAGCGATAGCAATGCGGGCCGAGCAGGGGCGTGCCACAGTTCTGGCATGCCGATGGCGCGCCCGCGACGATGCCATCCGGTGCAGTTGCAGGAGCGGGAGAATCCGTCATCGTGTTCCACTGCGGGCGGGAAAGCGCTCGCTAAGATAGCGACTGTGCCCGATTCCCCGCCAGCGTGATTGGTTTGCGCTGCTCTCGCGAAACCCGATGCCCGATCTGCCGCCCACACCACGCCTGGCCAATGAAGTGCGCACCAGCGCGATCCTTGCCGCACCGCTGGTGGCCGGGCACCTGTCGACCGGCCTGATCGGATTCGTCGACAGCGTCATCGCCGGACACCACGGCACCCGCACGCTGGCGTCGGTCGCGGTCGGCACGGCGCTGTTCTGGCTGCCGATGATGGTGCCGATGGGGACGTTGATGGCGTTGCCGCCGGCGGTGTCGCAACTCGACGGCGCCGGCCGCCGACACGAGATCGGCGCGCTGTTCCGGCAGGCGCTGTGGCTGGCGGCAACGCTGGGCGTGCTGTTGTTTGTTTTCCTCAGCGTGGTCGGCATCGCGCTGGCGCCAATGGGCATCGACCAGGCCATTCGCCCGGGCACCATCGCCTTCCTGCATGGCATCCGCTGGGGCGTGCCCGCGCTGACGGCCTACCTGACGATGCGCTACCTGAGCGACGGCCTGCACTGGACGATGCCGACCATGCTGCTCGGCTTCGGCGGCCTGCTGCTGCTCGTGCCACTGGGCTACGCGATGACGTTCGGCGTGGCCGGATTTCCCGCGCTCGGTGCCGGCGGCCTGGGCATCGCCTCGGCGGTGATGATGTGGACCCAGGCGCTCGCGTTCGTGCTGTACCTGCGGCGCGCACGGCGCTTCGCCGACCTGGACCTGTTCGCGCGGTTCGACGGCCCGCACTGGCCGGTGTTGCGCCAGTTGCTGGGCAACGGTCTGCCGATCGGGGTCACCGTGATGATGGAGGGCAGCCTGTTCATCGTCACTGCGTTGCTGATCGGCCACCTGGGCGCGTTGCCGGTGGCGGCGCACCAGATCGCGATCAACGTCGCCAGCCTGTGCTTCATGATCCCGCTCGGTCTGGCCGAAGCGACTACCGTGCGTGTCGGTCACGCGCTTGGACGCGGCAATCGACAGGCGATGCGACGCGCCGCGCTCGCCGGTTACGTGCTGGTGCTCGGCACGCAGGCGTTCTCTGCCCTGGCGCTGTTGCTGGGTCGCCACACGATCGTCGCGCTCTACACCCACGACGCCGCCGCCGCGGCGCTGGCGGCGTCATTGCTGCTGTACGCCGCCGCGTTCCAGTTTCCCGATGGCATCCAGGTGCTGTCGGCCGGCGCACTGCGCGGGTTGAAGGACACCCGCGTACCGATGTTCCTGGCGGCCTTCGCGTACTGGGGCATCGGCATGCCGCTGGGCGCGGCGCTGGGCCTGGGTTGGCCGGGTGTGATCCGCGCGGGTGGTCCGCGCGGCATGTGGGTGGGACTGATCGCCGGCCTGTCGGTCGCGGCGGTGCTGCTGTGCACGCGCTTCGTTGCCAGCAGTCGACGCATGGCCATTCCCGAACCGGCTCAGTGACCTGTGGCGCATGACGGCCTGCGGTTGGGTCGTTACCCTGCAAGGCAGAACTCCGGAACCAGCCTGTCATGAACGCCATCCCCAGCCGCGGCCCGATCGCCCGTTTTTTCATCCTGCTGTGGGACGCCGTCAACTTCACGCGCCGGCTGGTGTTCAACATCCTGTTCGTGGTGGTGCTGCTGTTCGTACTGCTGGCGGTGATGGCCGGCGGCGGCGGCGGACGGCCGCTGCTGGCGCGCACCACGCTGGTGATCGCGCCGGAAGGCAAGCTGGTGGAACAGTTCACTTCCGATCCGGCCAGTCGCGCGCTGGCGCGCTTGCTGGGCGACAACGGTGCCGGCGAAGTCCAGCTGCGTGACCTGCTGCGCGCGCTCGACGCGGCGCGCACCGACAAGAACATCGAGCGCGTGCTGCTGCGTACCGACGGCATGCAGTTCTCGGGCTACGCCGCCATCCGCGAGGTCGCGGCCGCCGTTGCGCGACTGCGGGCATCGGGCAAGCAGGTGGTCGCGTTTGGTGAAAACTTCGATCAGGGCCAGTACCTGCTTGCCGCGCAGGCCGGCGAGGTCTACCTAGACCCGATGGGCGGACTGATGCTCGAGGGCCTCGGGCGCTATCGGCAGTACTACCGCGAAGGCCTGCAGGACAAGCTCGGCGTGGACGTGCACCTGTTCCGCGTCGGCGAGTACAAGTCCGCCGCCGAGCCGTACATCCTCGACGCCGCCTCGCCTGCGTCCAAGGAAGCGGACTTGTTCTGGATGAACGACATCTGGCAGCGTTACCTTGCCGACATCGCACGCGTGCGTGGCGTCAGCGCGCAGCAGCTGGCGACCGGCATCGACACGCTGCCGCAGGGACTGGCGGCGGTGCGCGGCGACCTGGCGCAGTACGCGCTGCAGCAGCACCTGGTCAACGGCCTGAAGACCGAGGAAGACATCGACGATCTGATGGCGCAGCGTGGCGTCGCCGATACCGATGCCGAAGACGGTTTTCGCGAAGTGGGATTCGATGATTACCTCAAGCGTCTCGACGGCGCCTTGAATGGAGTGGACGCGCGTCCGCAGGTGGCCGTGGTGGTCGCCGAAGGCGAGATCTCCGGCGGCAAGCAGCCGCCCGGCAACGTCGGCGGCGAATCGACGTCGGCATTGCTGCGCGCGGCCCGCGACGACGAGCACGTCAAGGCGCTCGTGCTGCGGGTCAATTCGCCCGGTGGCGAGGTGTTCGCCTCCGAACAGATCCGGCGTGAGGTCGCGGCGCTGAAGACCGCAGGCAAGCCGGTGGTGGTATCGATGGGCGATGTCGCCGCATCGGGCGGCTACTGGATCTCGATGAACGCCGACCGCATCTACGCCGACCCCTCGACGATCACCGGGTCGATCGGCATCTTCGGATTGATCCCGACCATTCCGCGGACGCTGGCCAAGATCGGCGTACATACCGACGGCGTCGGCACCACGCGATTCGCCGGCGCATTCGACGTCACGCGACCGCTGGATCCCGAGGTTGGCACCATGATCCAGGCGGTGATCGACAAGGGTTATCGCGATTTCACCGGACACGTGGCCAGCGCGCGTGGTCGCAGCGTCGAGGCCATCGACGCCATCGGCCGCGGACGCGTCTGGACCGGTGCGCAGGCGAAAGAACGTGGACTGGTCGACCAGTTCGGCGGCGTCGAGGATGCCATCGCCGATGCCGCCGCGCGCGCAAAACTCGGCGCACGTGACAGCTACCGGGTGCGCTACGTCGAGAAACAGGCGACGCCGTTCGAACGATTCTTCAATCGGTTCTCGCAGACCCGCGCGGCGTCGGGATTGTTGAAGGATTCAAGCATCGCGCAGGCGCTGCTGGCGCATGCATTGCCGCAGACGCGCGATGACCTGGCGTTCCTCGACGCGGCGCTGCATGCGCCGCACGGCACGCCGGTCAAGGCGCTGGCGTATTGCTTCTGCGGGCTGTGAACCATGGGCAGATTGCAGCGGCGTTATTGGCCGCTGCGATGACGGCGCTCAGCCGCCGGTCTGCGCGTCGATGGCGTCCTGCTGCTGTTTCGCCGCATCGAGCACCTGCGGCTCGACTGCCTTGGCACGATTGATCGGCGCGTGGATGGCATTGCTCCATTCGGCATCGTGCTCCGCCTTGGGCGCGGGCGGCTGTTCCTTTTTCGGCGGCTCGGGTTTGTTGCAGGCGCTGCACAGCAGCAACAATGCCAGCGCGCTCCATCGTGGCAATCGTGTCATGACACCTCCCGAACGAGGCCCGACGGCCCGGGGCTATGCTACGCCCAACCGCAACAGGAATAGCCGATGGATCGCAACCGCTGGCGTCTGGATGGGCAACTGGCGCTGGTGACCGGCGGCAGTGCGGGGATCGGTCGCGCCGTCGCCCGCGAACTGCTGGGTTTTGGTGCCGATGTCCTGATCGTGGCGCGCGATGCGCGCGCGCTGGATCGCACCCGCGACGAACTCGCCGACGAAGTCCCCGCCGGCATCGTGCACGCGCTGGTGGCCGATGTCGCGGACGAAGAGCAGCGCCGCGAGGTTCTCGACTGGGTCGAGGATCGCGGCGAGGGCCTCAACATCCTGGTCAACAACGCCGGTGGCAACCGCCGTCGCGCCGCGGTCGACTACACCGAGGACGAGTGGCGCGAGATTTTCGAAGTCAACCTGTTCTCGGCGTTCGAGCTGTCGCGTTATGCCTATCCGCTGCTGACCCGGCACGCTTCGTCGAGCATCGTCAATGTCGGCAGCGTATCCGGGCTGACGCACGTGCGCACCGGCGCCGCCTACGGCATGGCCAAGGCCGGCCTGCACCAACTCACGCGCAACCTGGCGGTGGAATGGGCCGAGGATGGCGTGCGCGTCAACGCCGTCGCGCCGTGGTACATCCGCACGCGGCGCACGTCGGACTCACTAGCCGATCCCGATTACCTGGATGAAGTCCTTCTGCGCACGCCGATGGGTCGCATCGGCGAACCGGAAGACGTCGCCGCGGCGGTGGCGTTCCTGTGCCTGCCGGCAGCAGCCTATGTCACCGGCGAATGCATCGCGGTCGACGGTGGATTCCTGCGCAACGGCTTCTGAATGACCGCAGCGCGGCGGAGTGCCGCCGCGACATGGCGACTTCAGGGCGCGCCTGACCTGCCGCAGGTGCTCTCGCGCACGATCTTCTGCACGCGCTGGAACTCGAGCTTGTCGGCATCGGTATCCTCCGGCCGCGCGAACTGCACCGCCGCCTGGGTTTCGCGCAGGCGTCGCTTCCAGCTGTCGCAGGCGGCACCGTCGGCGACACGTTCGCACTGGTCGGTCACCATCTGGCAGGCGACGCCGGTGCTGTCGTCGGAGCTGCCTTGCAGGTCGGTGGTCTGCAGACGCACGCAGCGCGGCTCGGGTGTCGCGCTCTCGCTCAGATAGCTGTCGTGGTCGAAAGTATTGCACTGGTACAACACCGGCGGCGGCAGGCGATCCTTGTCGGCGATGACCGGTAACGGCGCCTCATCCGGCGTCGAAGCGGACGGTTCCGGCACCGTCGTGGGCGCAATCGCAACGGGCGCCTGCACCGGCCGATAGGCGCGCGTGGGCACCGGCGAATCGATCACCTGTTTCTGCTGCCGGGTGCCTTTCGGGCAGACGGCCCTGTTCTGCAACGTGACCGCGCCGAAGGCATCGGTGCATCGGTAGATCACCACGCCGGGTGCGGCAGCGTGAGCGGCGGTCGCCGCCGCGCACAGCAACATCCAGGCGATCAGGCGACGCATCAATAGCGCCCGCAATCGTTGCCGAGCCGGGCGTTGATCCCGCGCTCCTCGACGCGAAGCACATCGCGTTCGTTGGGCATGGCATTGAAGAAGCGACGATTGATCTCGTCGCGGCGATCACCCAGCCGCGCACAGATTTCGTCCTGCGGCAACGCATGGCAGTCGTCGCGTACCCAGGTGCCGGCACCGTAGGCGGCGGCACCGTACAGGGGGCGACGCAGCACCGTTCCGCGGGCATCGATATGCACCTGGCCCTGGGTGATGGCCAGGTCGGCGTTCGCCATTCGGTGCGGCCACGGCGCCACCGGATATCCCAGCGTCCAGAACGGCACCCAGCGCGGATTACCCTCGGCGCTGTCGCTGGTGTAAGGCTCGCCGTCGGGCGGCGTGCATTCGTACATTGGACGCGGCGGCGCCATCACGATCGCGCGCGTGGCGGGCACGGCGTCATCGTCCGGCGCGCGCGAACGCGCCCTGGCCGGTAGCGCGGGTGCAGCGGGCGCGTCCCGAGGCCGCAGCATCTGCCGCGCCTGCTGCGTCTGGTCCTTGCCGCAGGGCGTATCGCGCAGGGTGAGGTGCCCTGACGGGTCGACGCAGCGATAGATGGTGACTTCATCGGGCGCGTGCGCGACGGCAGGGTCGGCAGCGCGCGCCATCGGCATGGACGCGGCGAGGACCAACAGCACGATCGCGGGTGAGGTCGACATGGCGCAATCTTGCGCGCGCGCGACGAACTGCGCCAAGCGTTGTCGCGGCCAGCGTTCTGGATTGTTCAGTTGCCGCGCAGGATGGCGCCGCTGCGCGCATCGCGGATGTCGGTGGGCGCGGCGAGTCCCCCGGTGTCGCCCGCGACCCAGCCATCGAGGCTGTCGATCAGGTCTTCGGTGATATCGGTACGCGTACGCGGCGC
Source organism: Lysobacteraceae bacterium (assembly GCA_028293685.1). Lineage (GTDB taxonomy): Bacteria > Pseudomonadota > Gammaproteobacteria > Xanthomonadales > Xanthomonadaceae > Cognatiluteimonas. Next base: position 6,481 of record JAQGOI010000131.1, read on the forward strand.
CGGTAATCCGGCCGGATTGGCGCTGGTGGACACCAAAGGCCCACCGAATGCAGCGCACAGGGCGACCACGACCGGATGCGCGCTGACGCGCACGGCGACGCCGTCGTGGCGGCCGGTGATCCACCGCGGCACGCGATCGCCGGCCGGCACCACCCATGTGTGTGGGCCCGGCCAGGTCGCGAACACCGCTTCTCGGCATTCATCGGACAGCGCATGCCAATCCAGCAAGGGCGCGAACGCATCCCGTGCCGCGGCCACCAGGATCAGGCCCTTGTCGACCGGTCGCTGCTTGAGCGCAAGCAGGCGCAGGACGGCGCCTTCGTCGAATGGGTCGCAGCCCAGGCCCCAGACCGCTTCGGTGGGATAGGCGATGACAGCGCCGCGACGCAATGCAGCGACAGCTTCGGCAATGGTGATGGCGGCCATGATCACAGCACAGCCGCGCCGCGTGGCGCATTACTGCCGGCCGGACGCCCGACGCGCACCGGAATCAGAACGGTGCGTCGTCCACCGTGCCCGCCGCGGCGGCGTGTCCCGGCTTGCGGACGGTCCCGGTTTTCTTGGCGACGGTCTTTTTCGCGGCCTTCTTGCCCGCTTTCTTGACGGATTTTTTTGCGGTCTTTTTGGCAGGTGCTTTTTTCGCCACTGCCTTGCTTGCGGCTTTCTTTGGCGCAGCCACCGCTTTCCTGGCCGGCGCCTTCTTGGCCGCCTTCTTGCCAAAACGTCCGCGCATCGGCTTGCCGGTTTCCTCGAGCAGACGAATGACGTCCTCGCGCGTCAACGACTCGGGCTCGCGATCCTTCGGGATGCGGCCGTTGAGCTTGCCGTCGCTGATGTACGGACCGTAGCGGCCATTGAGCACCTGGATGTCGGTGCCGTCGAACGCCTTGATGATGCGGTTGCGCGCGATCTCTTCCTTCTCCTCGATCAGGAACACCGCGCGCTCGAGCGTGACGGTGTATGGATCGTCTTCCTTCTTCAGCGATGCGTACACGCTGCCACGCTTGGCGAAGGCACCGAATCGGCCGATGCCGACGCTGACGTCCTCGTCGTTGCTCAAGCCGAGCTTGCGCGGCAGCTTGAACAGTTCCAGCGCATCGGCCAGCGCGATCGTATGCATGCTCTGGCCCGGACGCAGCGACGCGAACGTCGGCTTCTCGACTTCATCCTCGGCGGTGCTGCCGATCGCCGCATACGGACCATAGCGGCCCAGGCGCACGCTGACCGGCTTGCCGGATTTCGGATCGATGCCCAGTTCGCGCGCGCCGGAGGCTTCGCTGCGATCAACCGATTCGGTTTTCTCGTCGACCAGTTGCTTGAACGGCGCCCAGAAGCGCTCCATCAGCGGGATCCAGTCTTCCTCGCCGCGACTGACGGCGTCGAGTTCGTCCTCGAGCTTGGCGGTGAAGTCGTAATCGACGTACTGGGTGAAATGTCCCGACAGGAAATTGGAGACCGCGCGACCGACGTCACTGGGACGGAAGCTGCGGCTTTCCATCTCCGCATACTTGCGGAACAGCAGTGTCTGGATGATCGATGCGTAGGTCGACGGACGGCCGATGCCGTATTCCTCCAGCGCCTTGACCAGCGCCGCTTCGGTGAAGCGCGGCGGCGGCTGCGTGAAATGCTGGTCGGCGTGGATGCGGTCGAGCGGAATGCGGTCGCCAGTCTTCATCGGCGGCAGCTTGCGCGCCTCGTCGGCCTCGTCCTTGCTCACCGCGTCCTTGCCTTCCTCGTAGACGGCAAGGAAGCCTGGATCGATCACTGTCGTGCCCGATGCGCGGAAGCTGTGTTCGCTGCCCGCAGCGAGGTCGACCGATACGGTGTTGAGCGTCGCCGGCACCATCTGCGAGGCGACCGCGCGTTTCCAGATCAGTTCGTACAGGCGGCGCTCGTCGTCGCCCAGGTACGCCGCCACCTGCGCCGGCGTGCGCAGCGCCGACGTCGGGCGCACGGCTTCGTGCGCTTCCTGCGCGTTCTTGGATTTGGTCACGTAGGCGTTGGGCTTGTCCGGCAACGCGCGCGTGCCGAAATCGCGCGCGATGACATCGCGCAATTCGGTCAGCGCTTCGGCCGACAAGTTGACCGAGTCGGTACGCATGTAGCTGATCAGGCCGACCGCGCCCTCGTCGCCGATGGCCACGCCTTCGTACAGCCGCTGCGCGACCTGCATCGTGCGCTTGGTGGTGAAGCCGAGCTTGCGCGAGGCTTCCTGCTGCAATGTCGATGTGGTGAACGGTGGCGACGGCCGGCGCTTGCGTTCCTTGCTGGCGACATCGGTGACATGCAATGCGCCATTGGCGGCACGCACGATGCGCTCGCGCGCGGCCTCGGCGGTGTCGCCGTCGGTGACGGTGAACTGCTCGACCTTCCTGCCATCGAGCTTGTTGAGCTTGGCGGTGAACGGCTGCGAGGGATGCGCGCACTCGGCCTCGATCGACCAGTACTCGCGCGCGACGAAGGCTTCGATCTCTTCCTCGCGCTCGACGATCATGCGCAGCGCCGGCGACTGCACGCGCCCGGCGGACAGGCCGCGCTGCACCTTGCGCCACAACACCGGCGACAGGTTGAAGCCGACCAGGTAGTCCAGCGCACGTCGCGCCTGCTGCGCGTCGACCAGGTTGGCGGCGATCGCGCGCGGACGGCTCATCG
>JAQGOI010000144.1 GCA_028293685.1 Lysobacteraceae bacterium
TCGTCCAGAACCATCTGCTCCAGGTTGTCGCGCTGCTGGCGATGGATGCGCCCATCGGCGATGACGCTGGCGCCATCCAGGCGGAGAAACTGCGCCTGTTTCGCGCCATGCGTCCGTTGCAACCCGGCAACGTCGTGCGCGGGCAGTTCAAGGGCTACCGCGACGAGCCCGGCGTGGCTGCCGGGTCGAATGTCGAAACCTTCGCCGCCATGAAACTCGAGATCGACACCTGGCGCTGGGCGGGCGTTCCGTTCTACATCCGTGCGGGCAAAAGCCTGCCGCTGACGGCAACCGAAGTCGTCGTCGACCTGAAGCATCCGCCCATGGCGTTGTTCGACGACGACGTGATCGAGCAGCCCGGCCCTGGTGAAAGTCGCCTTCCCAGTTCCAATTATTTTCGCTTCAGGTTGGGACCCGAGATGGTCATCGCAACGGGAGCGCGGGTGAAACAGCCGGGTGAAGCGATGCGTGGCGAAGATGTCGAACTGATCGCGCGTCACCAGCCTGCGCGTGGCGCGCCGCCGTATGAGCGCTTACTTGGCGATGCGTTGCGAGGCGACTCGTCGTTGTTCACGCGCGACGAAGCAGTCGAGGCGGCCTGGCGGGTGGTGGATCCGGTGCTCGATCTCCCCGGCCCTGTCGAGAGTTACGAGCCTGGCACCTGGGGTCCCGCTTCGGCTGCCGGCGTGGTGGCCGATGAAGAAGGCTGGCACGACCCGCAGCCGGAAGCGGCGACGCAATGCTGACTCCTGCCAAGGCGATCCCCGTGAGCCCGCTGGTCGTGTTTCTGGATGTCGACAACACCCTGCTGGACAACGATCGCTTCTCCAGCGATCTGGATACGCAACTGACGCTTTCCATCGGCGAAGCCGGGCGCTCGCGTTACCGCAGCCTGTACGAAACATTGCGGCAGCAACGTGGATTCGCCGACTACCTGGAGCCGTTGCAGCACCTGCGGCAGGATTTTGAAGCCGATCCGGACCTGTTGCAGCTGTCGAGTTTCATCCTCGCCTACCCGTTCGCGGACGTGGTCTATCCCGGAACCATGGATGCCGTCCGCGCGCTTGGCGACATCGGGATTCCGGTGATCCTTTCAGACGGCGATGTCGTGTTCCAGCCGTACAAAGTCCGGCGATCCGGACTATGGGACGCCGTGCAGGGCAGGGTGCATGTCTATCTGCACAAGGAACAGATGCTCGCCGCGGTACAAGACGCGTATCCGGCGCGCCACTACATGATGGTGGACGACAAGCCAGCGCTGCTGGCTGCCATCAAGCAGTCGCTGGGCGACCGCGTCACCACGGTGTTCGTGCGTCAGGGCCATTACGCGACCGACGCGGCGCTGGCGGCGGCAGCGTTGGCGCCGGATGTCGCCATCGACACCATTGGCCACCTCGTTACGTACAGCAGGGATTGGCACGATCCCTTCCAGGAGCATCGATGAACCCGAATCTTCAGCAGTTGCGCCAGCTAGGGCAGAGCCTCTGGCTGGACAACATCACCCGCGAGTTGCTCGACAGCGGCACGCTCGCCAAGTACATCAGCGAGTACGACCTGACCGGGCTGACGTCCAACCCCACGATCTTCGACGAGGCGATCGGCAACAGCGATGCCTACGATGATGCCATCCGGCAGAAGCACGCCACCGGCCTGGATGGCGAAACCCTCTTCACCGAGCTGGCGCTGGAAGACCTGCGGCGGGCGGCGGACCTCTTCCTCCCCGCGCATCGGGCGAGCCATGGTGTCGACGGCTGGGTTTCGATGGAGCTGTCGCCATTGCTGGCCAGTGACACCGCCAGCAGCATCGAGGCTGCCACGCGCATCCATCGGCAGGCGTCGCGCGAGAATCTGTTCATCAAGATTCCCGGCACGCCCGAAGGCGTGCCCGCCATCGAAGAAGCGATCTTCAACGGCGTTCCCGTCAACGTGACGTTGTTGTTTTCGCGGGAGCACTATCTTGCGGTGGCGGAGGCTTACATGCGCGGGGTCCAGCGGCGAATCGACGCCAATCGCGATCCGCGCGTGGCTTGCGTCGCGTCGTTGTTCGTCAGTCGTTGGGACAAGGCCGTCGCGGAGAAAGCGCCTGCCGAATTGCGCAACCGGCTGGGTATCGCCGTGGCGCAGAGGACGTACCGTGCGTATCGCGAACTGCTGGCGTCCACGCAATGGAAACACCTGGAGCAATCCGGTGCCTTGCCACAGCGGTTGCTCTGGGCCAGCACCGGGGTCAAGGATCCCGCAGCACCCGATACGCTGTATCTCTCCGCGCTCGCGGCCCCGGATACGATCAACACCATTCCGGAAAAAACGCTGCAGGCGTTTGCCGACCACGGCAGTGTCGCCAGCACGATGGCCGAAGATGGCGGCGACTCGGAGGCGGTGATCGCGCAATTCGCCGAATCGGGTATCGATATCGCCGCACTCGCGACGCAGTTGCAACATGATGGCGCGCAGGCGTTCGTCAAGTCATGGCGGGACCTGATGCAGCGTATTGCCAGCAAGGCCAGCCAACTCGAGCATTCAAACCCATGAAGGGTGCTGCCGACCTGGAGACGGCAAGCGCATCGCTGACGACAAGTGCGGCGTGGCAGGCGCTGTCGCGACACGCCGGGCAAGTCGGTGGACGTCATCTGCGCGAGTGGTTTTCCGACGATCCCGAACGCGGTACGCGCCTGACTGCCGAAGGCGCGGGCCTGTACCTGGACTACTCGAAGCAGCGGGTCGGCGATGACACGTTGCGCCTTCTCTTCGACCTGGCCCGGGCCCGGGGTCTGGCGGAACGAACCGTGGCCATGTTCAACGGCTCGCACATCAACTTCACCGAGCACCGCGCGGCCATGCACGTCGCGCTGCGCATGCCATCAACCGAGACACTCATTGTCGACGACAGCGACGTCGTGGCCGACGTACACGCCGTGCTGTCGCGAATGGCGAGCTTCGCCGATCGCGTGCGTGACGGGCTCTGGACTGGCGCCACCGGCAAGCGCATACGCAATGTCATCAACATCGGGATCGGCGGCTCCGATCTCGGCCCGGTGATGGCCTATGAGGCGCTGCGGCACTACGGCGACCGCCACCTCGCGCTGCGCTTCGTGTCCAATGTCGATCCTGCCGATTTCATCGAAGCCACGCGGGATATCGACCCGGCCGAAACCCTCTTCATCATCTGCTCGAAGACGTTCACGACGCAGGAAACGTTGACCAATGCCCGGGCCGCGCGCAGCTGGTGCGTTGCGGCGCTGGGTGAGGCGGCGGTCGCGCGGCATTTCGTGGCGGTGTCGACCAATGCCGATGGCGTGCGCGATTTCGGCATCGACACCGACAACATGTTCGGTTTCTGGGACTGGGTGGGTGGGCGTTACTCGATGGATTCGGCGATCGGGCTGTCGACCATGGTCGCCATTGGCCCGGCTGCGTTTGAACAGATGCTGGCCGGATTCCATGCCATGGACGTGCATTTCCGCGACACGCCTGCCGAGAAGAACCTGCCGGTGCTCATGGCGTTGCTTGGCATCTGGAACAACAACTTCCTGGGCGCTGGCACGGTCGCGATTCTGCCGTACGCGCAATACATGAAGCGTTTCCCTGCCTATCTGCAGCAGCTGGCCATGGAGAGCAACGGCAAGCACGTCACGCGCGCTGGAGTTGCCTGCGATTTCCAGACTGGCCCGATCTACTGGGGCGAACCGGGCACCAACGGCCAGCACTCCTTCTATCAGTTGCTGCACCAGGGTACGCGCCTGGTTCCGTGCGACCTGATCGGCTTCTGCCAGCCGCTCGGAGTGGGCGAGCTGGCCGGACAGCACGACCTGCTGATGGCCAACCTGTTTGCGCAGGCAGAGGCGCTCGCGTTCGGCAAGACATTGGAGCAGGTCGACGCCGAGGGCACTCCGCCCGATATCGCGCCGCATCGTGTCTTCGAAGGCAACCGCCCCAGCAACATGATCCTCGCCGAGCGGCTGACGCCGTATTGCCTGGGCACGCTGGTCGCGTTGTACGAGCACAGCGTGTTCGTGCAGGGCGTGATCTGGGACATCGACAGTTTCGACCAGTGGGGCGTGGAGCTCGGCAAGCAGTTGGCGAAACGCACCGAGGCGGAACTTGCTGCAAGGTCGATGCCGTCGCTCGAGCACGACAGCTCCACCAACGCTCTGATCCGTCGTTACCGGGCGCTGCGGGACGTCCACGGCGGGTGAACAACGCGCTCGACGCGGAGTTGCTGCGTCGCATGCATGGCTGGTGGCGTGCAGCGAACTACCTGTCCGTCGGGCAGATCTACCTGCGCGAGAATCCGCTGCTCGAATCGCCGCTCACGCGCGATCACATCAAGCCGCGGCTGCTCGGACACTGGGGCACGACGCCCGGCCTGAACTTCATCTCCGTCCATCTCAATCGCATCATCCGCGAGCACGACCTGGACATGATCGACATCACCGGGCCGGGCCACGGCGGCCCGGCAATGGTGGCCAGCACCTATCTGGAGGGGACATACAGCGAGATCTATCCGGACATCACGCGCGACCGCGAAGGCATGCGCAGATTGTTCCGGCAGTTTTCCTGGCCATACGGCATACCCAGCCATGCCGCGCCCGAGACGCCGGGGTCGATCAACGAGGGTGGGGAGCTGGGTTATTCGCTCGCACACGCCTACGGGGCCGCTTTCGACAACCCGGAGTTGATCGTTGCCTGTGTCATTGGCGATGGTGAAGCGGAAACCGGGCCTCTCGCTGCCAGCTGGCACTCGAACAAGTTCCTGAATCCCGCACGCGACGGCGCGGTGCTGCCGATCCTGCACCTCAACGGATTCAAGATCGCCAATCCCACCGTGCTTGCGCGCATCGGCAACGCGGAGCTGGCTGCATTGATGCGCGGGTACGGTCACACACCGTATTTCGTCGAGGGCAGCGATCCGATGGACATGCACCGTGCGTTCGCGACGGCGCTGGAC
>JAQGOI010000160.1 GCA_028293685.1 Lysobacteraceae bacterium
CGCGCTCGTCCGAAGGCCACGAGTCGGGTCTGGCCGACGCACTCGCCGCGACGCGGCGCGAGGACGACCTGCGCCATGTGCCAGAACACGGCAGCGAGGTCGCCTTCCTGCCATTGGATGACGCGCGTCTGTCGCGGTCGCTCGATGAGGTGATCGCGCGCCGCGTCGCCTTCCTCACCGACTACCAGAATGCGAAATACGCGCGCCGCTACGCGCAGCTGGTCGACCGCGTGCGTGATACCGAGCAGCGCCGTGCGCTGGGAAGCACCGATCTGACCGAGGCGGTTGCCCGGTACCTGTTCAAGCTGCTGGCGTGCAAGGACGAGTACGAAGTCGCGCGGCTGTATACCAGCGGCGATTTCCAGCGAAAGCTCGAACAGCAGTTCGACGGCAACTATTCCGTTCACGTCCATCTCGCGCCGCCCCTGCTGGCCAGGAAGAACGCGCAGGGACAGCTGCAGAAAAGTGAATACGGGCCGTGGGTCTTCACCGTGTTCAAGCTGGTGGCACGCCTGCGCGGTCTGCGCGGGACCGTCTTCGATGTCTTCGGCTATACCGCCGAGCGCCGGATGGAGCGACGACTCGTTGCCGATTACGAACGCGTACTGGGTGAACTGCTGCAGACGCTCGACAGCGACAACGCCAGCCTTGCCGCGGAAATCGCGAGCATTCCCGAACTCATCCGCGGCTACGGGCACGTCAAGGAAGCCCATCTGCATGCTGCCAAGCGGCAGGAGAGCGCGTTGCTGGCGCGGTGGCGCAACCCGCTGCCTCGCGTTCAGGTCGCCTGAAGCGCCGCGCGAAAAGCAATGCGAGGCCGGTCACTGCATGGCGCCGCAAGGGCGTGCTAGAACGGTCGGGACTCTGACTGGAGGGGAATCGCCGCTTGGATACCGCCGTGCCCGCGCCACGTGCAAACGTGGCTGCCGCGCCGCACTGGGTCGAACGCCTGGTGGCCGGTATCACGCCGGTGCAGATCGCCAACGTGCTGCTGGAGCTGGTGCGCACCCGCCCCGACTGCACGGACGCCTGCGTCGTGTTCCGTGGACAGGACACGCCGATGACGGTTCGCCCATCTGGCGAAGCCGCTTCGCCGGCCGATCCCGATGCACTGGCGCTGGCACGACGGGCGGTGGAGGCCGGCACCCGCACGTGGAGCACTGACCGACGCCGCGTCGCGTTGCCGCTGACGCTGCCCGCCGTCGGCGTGCTCGTGTTGTCGCTGGCACCCGACACGGATGGCATCGCATTGTGTGCCGCGCTGGAGATGCCACTGCGCCTGGCCGACCCGCTGCTGGCGCGCGCGGTGAAACTGTCCGACCTGGAAAGCGCCAACGAGCGCCTGTCGCATTCCGAACAACTGCAACGCGCGCTCTTCGCGATCTCCGACCTCGCCGGCTCCGAGCGCGACATGCCCGACCTGCTGCGGGGCATCCACGCCATCGTCGGGTCACTGATGTACGCGGAAAACTTCTTCATCGTGCTGCATGACGCCGAGCGCGACACGATCCGCTTCCTTTATTTCGCCGACATCGAAGACACCGCTGCGCGCGATCCCACCCGCGAAATCGATCTGGCATCACGCGAGAACACGCTCACCTGGTACGTCATCCGCGATGGTCGCCCATTGATGGGCCGCACCGAAGAGTTGAAGCAGCAGATTTCCGGGCCGCTACTGGTCTATGGACCGGACAGTTACGACTGGCTGGGCGTGCCGATGCTGCGCGACGGCAAGGTGCGCGGCGCGCTGGTGGTGCAAAGCTACAACGACGAGGTGCGTTACTCGGCCGCCGACCGTGCGCTGCTGTCGTTCGTCGCCAGCCACATCCTCACTGCACTGGATCGCAAGTTCGGCCAGGACGAGCTCGAAAAATCCGTGCGCCTGCGCACGCTGGAACTGGCCGATGCCAACCAGGGCCTGCAACTGGAGGTCGTCGAGCGCGAGCGCGCCGAGCGCCTGCAGGCGGCGTTGTTCCAGATCGCACAGATGGCCGGCGTCGACATCAGCCAGGGCGAGTTCTACCGGCGTGTCCACGAGGCGGTGGGACAGCTGCTCAATGCCAGGAATTTCTTCATCGCGTTGCTGAGCGAGGACGGTACTTCGCTTGAGTTTCCGTACTACGTCGACGTGCAGCAGGTCAGCCATCCGACGCGTCCGCTGGCGCGCGGACTGAGCGAGTACGTGCTGCGCCACGGACAACCGCTCATGGGCTACCGCAGCGACATCGACGCCCTGGCCGAACAGGGCGAAATCGAATTGCAGACGGCCGGCACGCCATCGGTCTGCTGGCTTGGCGTGCCGCTGTTCGTCGGCGACGAGGTCATCGGCCTGGTGGCGGTGCAGAGTTATTCGGCGTCGATCGTGTACGGCCCGGCGGACAAGGAACTGCTGACGTTCGTCGGCTCGCAGATCGCAAACAGCCTGAGCCGGCGCCGCGCCGCCCTGATCCAGCAGCGCGCGTTCGCGCAGCTCGAACAGCGCGTGCAGGAGCGTACCCAGGAGCTGCGCGAGGAAATCGGCGAGCGCAAACGCATCCAGGAGCAGCTCAAGCACCAGGTGATGCACGACGCGCTCACCGGACTGCCCAATCGCGGCTACATGCGCGAACGCCTGGAGCGCGTGCTCGGCCTGTTGCGACGCGAGCCAAACCGGCACGCGGCGCTGCTGTACCTGGACATCGACCGTTTCAAAGTCATCAACGACAGCCTTGGGCATCTGGCCGGCGACGCGATGCTCAGGGAAGTCGCCGCGCGCCTGCAGTCCTGCCTGCGCGATCCGGACCTGGTCGCGCGTTTGTCCGGCGACGAGTTCGCGATCCTGCTCGAGGACGTGCCGCAGCCCGAGACCGCGGTGAAGGTCGCGCAACGCATCCTCACCGCCCTGGGCATGCCGATGATGGTGGCGGGCAAGGAAATCGAACCCTCGGCCAGCATCGGGATCGCCATCGCCGATGCCCAGTACCATCTGGCCGATGATGTGTTCCGCGACGCCGACATCGCGCTCTACCGCGCCAAGGCACAAGGCCGCAAGCGCTTCGAGTTGTTCGATGTGTCGTTGCAGAAACGCGCAATCGATGTGCTGGCGATGGAGCGCGACCTGCGCGTTGCCTTGCAGAACGATCAGTTCGAGCCGTACTTCCAGCCGATCCAGTCCCTGGATTCGGGGGACGTGATGGGCTACGAAGCATTGATCCGCTGGAACCATCCCGAGCGCGGTCTGCTGGCGCCGGGAGAGTTCCTCGGCATTGCCGAGGAAAGCGGCAGCATCGAGGCGATCGACTGGTGGATGTTCGAACACAGCTGCGCGCTGGCCGCGCAGCAGCTGCGCGGCGACAGCTACCTGACGATCAACGTCTCGCCATTGCACTTCAAGCGCCCGGACCTGTGCGAACGGCTGCGCGACATGCTGCGGCGCACGGGGTTGTCGCCGTCGCGGCTGGTGCTCGAGGTGACGGAAGGCTCGCTGCTCGATGATCCCGAGGGCGTGCGCAGGATCCTGGCGGAGCTGCGCGAGGATGGCGTCGGCGCGGCGCTCGATGATTTCGGCACCGGCTATTCCTCGCTCAGTTACCTGCATACGTTCCCGCTGCGCATCGTCAAGATCGATCGCAGTTTCGTCGCGCGCCTGGGCGTGGAGGGCAGCAACAGCGACGCGGTCGTGGTGTCGATCCTGGCGCTGGCACGCGCGCTGGACATCGAGGCGGTGGCCGAAGGCATCGAAACGCCGGCCCAGCGCGAGACGCTGCTGGCGATGGGCTGCCGCTATGGCCAGGGCTACCTGCTCGGGCGGCCCGCGCCCATCAGTGCGTGGCTGGGGTGATGGGTAGCATGTCGCTCAACCCATCCTGCGACCGTTCCGGTCCTGCTATTTCCTGGCCGTATAGATCGGCGTCAGCCAATCCGTCGTCCCCGGGATCCGCTCCAGGCGCGGATAGCGCAGGCCGCCGTGGTAGTCCAGCGCGATGGTCCGGTAGCGATCGAAGTCCTTGACCAGCAGCGTGATCGGCGCCTTGCCGGTTTTGGCGGCTTTCACCGCATCCTCGAGCGAGTCCCTCTTGTATTCCCGGTCATCAACGGCGACCAGCTGCATGCCGGTGCCGACGCCGGCGCGAAAGGCCGGGCCATCCCAGCGCACTTCGCTGAATCGACCGTCCTTGTCGATGTTGAACCCGAGCGAGTACATGAAATCGGCGCCGCCGCCCTCCTTGGACGCTGCTTTTGCGAAGTCGTTGGGCTTGTCCACGTAGACCACCTTCCAGCCCGCCGCCTGGACGCCACCGGTGATCGGAGCCCTGCCATCCAGGCGCGCGCGCAGGAACGTCGCCCAGTCGTCGGCGACGACGGCGTTCAACGTCGCGACCACGTCATCGAACGTATACGGCTTGACCGTCCAGCGGCCGTTGTCGACGCCGAAGAATGCGCGCGCGAAATCGTCGAGCGATCGCCTGCCACCGCTTTTCCCGCGCAAGCGTGCGTCGACCTGCAGCCAGATCAGTTGTCCGCCGGAGTAGTAGTCCTCGCTCAACTGCCAGCCGCGATAAGGCTTGGGACGACGCATCGCGATGATCGGATCGTTGGTGGTGTCCTGCAGTGCGCGCCAGCTCAGGCCGGCGCGGTTCTCGGTATAGGCCGCGACCACCAGCGCCAGCGCGTCGCGCGACTGCCCGGCGGTGCGCAGCCCGGAACGTCCGGCGAGCACGTTGCCCCAGTACTGCGTCTGGCCTTCGTAGACCCATAGCAGGCTGTCCTGCATCGGCACGTTGAAGTTGGGCGTGGCCAGATCGGCGCCGCGCCGAAACTTGCCGTTCCATGAGTGCGTGAATTCGTGCGGCAGCAGATCGCGATCGGCGGCGTGGCTGTCCCACTCGGTGAAGTAGCCGGTGCCCACGCCATCCTCGCTGGAGCGATGGTGCTCCAGGCCGTTGCCAGACATCTGGTCGGACAGCGAGAACAGGAAGTCGTAGTGATCGTAATGGTGCGAGGCGAACAACCGGTACGCCTGCTGCACCAGGTTGCGATGCACGGCGATCTGATGCGCATCGGCCTCGAGCTGTTTCGGGTCGTCGGCGAACACGTCCAGCCGCACCGGCACCCTGGCACCGGGATCCAAGTCGATCTGGCGGAAGTTCTGGCCGGCGTACATCGGCGAATCGACCAGGGTTTCGAAGGACACCGCCGCGTAACGCAGCGTGTCGCCATCACGCACCATGCCATCCAGCGCGGTCGCCGCCTGCCAGTGCGGGGGCAGCTTGACACTGGGGACGATCGTGATCCCGTTGGTGTCGTGGCCCGCCGGATACACGGCCACGGCATTCCACTGCAGGTTGAGCATGGCCGGCGTCATCACCACCCGCCCCTGGCTGCGGTCGGTGGGCGTGAGGTCGTCGAAGCTCACCTCGATACTGGAGACACCGGCCGGAACGTCGAGCTTGAACGCGTAGACGTCGAGCGGATCGCGCACCCAGTCGATGCGCTGGCCGTTGCCGCTGCCGTCATGGGCGGTGATCCGTATCCCGGCGATCTTGTCGATCGGGCCGGTCGGCGAATGATTGCCTGGCAACCAGCGCGGATACAGCAGCGTCAGCGGCCCAGGTTGGACCGGAATGCGTTCACGCGTGCGGAAAATGCGGTGCGACAGATCAGTGGCGTCCACATCGAGCGTCAGGATGCCCGGATAGGGCGTCGCCTGCGGTGCCGCGGTCTGCGCGCACAACACTGGTGGTGTCGACAACAGCAACACGGCTACGCCAACCAGCAACGCACGGGGCAAGCGCGACATCGGGATTCCTCGACAGGCAATGGTGCAGCTTAGCGAAACCCCCGATCGCCACATGCCCCAGAGGACATGGGCGGCTGCCAACGCCGTCACAGTCGCGCCGCACGGAGCAGTGGAAGCCGTGGCCGCGGCCGGCCCCCACCGGCGTTTGAGTTGACGTCGGCCGACCAGCGGCCGCACCCACGGAGCGCCGCATGGTCTTCAACTCGCTGACGTTCGTCGTGTTCTTCGCCTGCGTTCTGTTGATGCATAACCTGCCGCTGGGCTGGACCACGAAGAAGGTCAACCTGCTGCTCGCCAGCTACCTGTTCTATGCGGCATGGAACCCGCCGTTCGTGGTCCTGCTGTGGATCTCGACCGTCGTCGACTGGTACGCCGCGCAAAAGCTCGTGCATGCCGAAAAACCCACCGTGCGCCGCGCGTGGATGCTGCTGTCGGTGGTCGCCAACCTGGGCATGCTCGGATATTTCAAATACGGCGGCTTCCTGCTCGACAACTTCAGTGCCTTCATGGCCGCGCTCGGCGTCGCCTACACGCCGGCGAAAGCCTCGATCGTGCTGCCAGTAGGCATTTCGTTCTATACGTTCGCAACGATGTCCTACACGCTGGACGTGTACCTGCGTCGAGCGAAACCGGCGACCAACTTCCTCGACTACGCGCTGTTCGTGACGTTTTTCCCGCACCTGGTGGCAGGGCCGATCATGCGTCCGACCGAACTGGTGCCGCAGTTCGCGCATCCGCATCGTGCCAGCGCCAACCAGTTGCGCTTCGGCCTCGCACTGATGACGCTCGGGCTGTTCCAGAAGATCGTGCTGGCCGACAGCTTTCTCGCCAAGGCCGCCGAGATGGTCTACGACGGTCACGGTGCGCCCGGGGCCTTGGATGCATGGATGGGGACGCTGGCGTTCAGCGGGCAGATTTTCTGCGACTTCGCCGGCTATTCGACGACCGCGATCGGCGCCGCCCTGTGCCTGGGATTCGCGATGCCCGACAATTTCCGCTTTCCGTATGCGGCGGTCGGTTTTTCCGATTTCTGGCGGCGCTGGCACATCACGCTGTCGGCGTGGCTGCGCGACTACCTCTACATTCCGCTGGGCGGCAACCGCCACGGGACGGCACGCACGTACCTGGCGCTGATGGCGACGATGCTGCTCGGCGGTCTCTGGCACGGCGCCAGCTGGACGTTCGTGGTGTGGGGCGGCCTGCACGGCACGTACCTGGCCTCCGAACGCGCGTTGCGCTCGCGTTTTGGCAGCTGGCGTCCGGGTCCGTTGGCCATGGTCGGCCTGGGGTTGCTGACGTATGCGCTGATCAACATCACCTGGGTGTTCTTCCGCGCCAGGACGTTCGACAAGGCATGGACGGTGCTGCGCGGCATGTTCGGTGGCAACGGTGGCGCCGAGCCGATCCTTCCGTACGCACACCTGTTGCCCGTCGCATTGATCGTCAGCGGCCTGGTGTTCGCGCACTGGCAGATGCGCAACCGCACGCTCGAATCGGTGATCGCGGCCACCCGCCCGGCGACGATCGCCGCGGCATGGGCACTGATGGCGTTCTCGATCGTGATCGCGCAGGGAGACGGCAATGCGTTCATCTATTTCCAGTTCTGACATCGCGCTGGCGCCGGCCGCGGCGGCCGTGGTGGGCGCGGACGGCATGGCCTTCGAACGCGCGGGGTTCGTGCGCCAGACCGCATCCGATCGTCCGGGCGTCGCGCAGCCGG
Organism: Lysobacteraceae bacterium; assembly: GCA_028293685.1. Lineage (GTDB taxonomy): Bacteria > Pseudomonadota > Gammaproteobacteria > Xanthomonadales > Xanthomonadaceae > Cognatiluteimonas. Next base: position 7,500 of record JAQGOI010000160.1, read on the forward strand.
TACCGGTGCGTGACATCCCCGTGCAGCCGTGGGGTCGGATCCTTGTCGCGATGCTGGTGATGACCGTGCTGCTGTTGGCCGGCTGGGAACTCTACTGGCGCGGGTATGGCGCCACGCCTGGCTACCGCAACAGCAACGGCGCGTGGGCCGAACAACGCAGGCGCATCGACGGCAGCGAAGGCAACAGGACCGTGCTGATCGGCTCTTCGCGTGTGCTTTTCGATGTGCAGCTGCCGGTGTGGGAACGCATCGCTGGCGAGCGCCCGATCCAGCTGGCCATCGAAGGCACGTCGTCGGTGCCGGTGCTGGAGGATCTCGCCGCCGATCCGAATTTCACTGGGCACTTGCTCGTCGGCGTGGCGCCGGAGCTGTTTTTCAGCGGCTTCGCCTACCGCGGTGACGTGGTGCCGTACTACCACCAGCAGGGGCCGTCGAAGCGCACCGGACACTGGCTGTCCAAGCACCTGATCGAGCCGGCATTTGCCTTTTACGACCCGGACTTCGCGCTCGGCACCTTGGTGCGTCGGCAACCGTGGCCGACGCGGCCAGGCGTCGATGAGCGCATGCCGGTGCGCAAACTGCTGGTGCAGGATGCCGACCGCAACAGCCACATGTGGCGGAAAGTCGAAACCGATCCCGCCTACAACGCACTGGCGCGCCGGATCTGGCTCCAGCACTTCACCGGACCGCCGCCACCCGGCATGGAGACGCCGGAGAAATTACGAGCCACCATCGCCGCGCAGATCGACCGGGCCGTCGTCGCCGTCGCCAAACTGCGCGCGCGTGGCGTCCAAGTGCTGTTCCTGCGGGCACCGAGCATCGGTCCGTATTACGCCTTCGAGCAGAAGGTGTTCCCGCGTGCACAAACCTGGGACGTGTTGCTGCAGCGCACCGGCGCACCCGGCATCCACTTCGAGGATTACCCGCAATTGCAGGGCTACACGCAGCCGGAGTGGTCGCACCTGTCGGCCGCGGAGGCCAGCCGCTTCACCGCCGCGCTGGTGCCGATCATCCAGCGCGAATACTGGCCGCGACCGCACCCGGTGACGGACACCGCGGCAGCGGTCGATGTCACGCCCGCTGCCAGATGAGACAGCGGTTGTTGGCCGGCATCGCCGCGACATCGACCAGGCGCAATCCATCCCGGCGCGCCAGCGCATCGACCGCCTCGATGTCGCGGATGCCCGAGCGTGGATCACGCGCCTTGAGCCACGCGTCGAACTCGCGGTTGCTGTCGCTGGTGTAGACGCCGGCGTCGTTGAACGGTCCATACACGATCACGGTCGCCTCGGGCGCCAGTACGCGCGCAAGACCGGCGAACAACGCCTCGACCTCGGGCCAGGCCATGATGTGCAGCGTGTTGGCACTGAACACCGCATCGAAGCGCTGCGTTGGCCACGGTCCGGACGCAGCATCCAGTTCCAGCGGCGCCGGCGTGTTCGGCAGGGCGACCTCGGCAAGCCACAACCCGATGCCTGCCAGGTTGTCGGCGACATCCGTGCATTGCCAGGTGAGCGTCGGCATTGCCGCCGCGAAGTACACCGCGTGCTGACCGCTGCCGCTGCCGATCTCCAGCACGTTTCGCCGATTGGCGAAGTGCGTGCGCAGCACGGCGAGGATCGGGTCGCGGTTGCGTTCGCAAGCGGGCGCGAACGGTTTGCCGGGTTCGATCAACGTGATCACTCCAGCGCACGCACATACAGCGACTTGCCACCGCCGACACCCCCGCGCTCGTCGATCGCGAAATACCGCGCATGCGACTTGAACAGGTCGCTGAGCTTGCGGTGGCCGTACAGGCGCGGGTCGAAATCCGGACGGATCTTGGTCAGGTAACTGCCGACCACGCCCAGATGCGCCCAACCCTGCTCGTCGGAGGCCTCCTCGATCGCGCGCCGCAACAGGTCCAGCGGCAGCGGCAACACGGGGGCTTTCGCCACGACGGCGGCCGCGGCCGGCGCGATGGTGGGCGGGGATGCTTCCTTTACCGCATTGCTGGCTGTTTTCCTCGGCGTTTTGGCCGACTTGCGCGGCAGCGTCTTGGCCGGCGCGCCCGGCGTCACTTCCGCGCGCAGCACCTCGGTGTAGATGAACTTGTCGCACGCCTGCACGAAGGCATCGGGCGTCTTGCGTTCACCGAAGCCGTAGACGATCAGGCCACCCTCGCGCAGCCGCTGCGCCAGGCGGGTGAAGTCGCTGTCGCTGGACACCAGGCACATGCCGTCGAAGCGGCCGGTGTACATCAGGTCCATCGCATCGATGATCAGCGAGCTGTCGGTGGCATTTTTGCCGCTGGTGTAGGCGAACTGCTGCACCGGGCCGATCGAGTGCTTCAGCAGTGCGGATTTCCACTGCGTCAGCCGGGTCGAGGTGAAATCGCCGTAGATGCGTTTGGCGCTGGCCACGCCGTACTTGGCGACTTCCGACAACAGGCCCTCGATCATCGAGGCCTGCGCGTTGTCGGCGTCGATCAACACGGCGAGCCGCCGCTGTTCGTCGTCGGACTCGGGCTTGCTGCTGTTCCTGGGTTTCATTCCAAATCCGCCGATCCGCCAAGGGAGCGAGGATTGTGCATGCGTGGCCGTCAAGCCGCCCCTGCAAGGCCGGCGGCGACCAGCGACCGTGCCACCGCCTCGGCCATGCGGATGCCGTCAACGCCCGCCGACAGGATCCCCCCGGCGTAGCCGGCGCCTTCGCCGGCAGGGAACAAGCCACGGGTGTTGAGGCTCTGTCCGTCTTCGCCGCGGGTGATCCGCAATGACGAGGACGTACGCGTTTCCACGCCCGTCAGCAGGGCGTCGTGCATGGCGAAGCCGTGCAGCTGTTTGTCGAAGGCGGGCAGCGCTTCACGGATGGCGTCGATCGCGTAGCGCGGCAGGGCGGTGGCGAGACTGCCGGGTCGCACGCCAGGCGTATACGACGGCTGCACCGCGCCGAATCGCGTCGACGCCTGGTTGGCGAGGAAATCGCCGACCAGCTGACCCGGGGCGGTGTAATCGCCGCCGCCCAGATCGAACGCCAGCGCTTCCCAATGTCGTTGCAGTTCGATGCCGGCCAGCGGATCGACGTCGCCGTTTTCGAGCCGGCCATACGGCGCGTAGTCGTGTGGCGTGACGCCGCAGACGATCGCCGCATTGGCATTGCGCTCGTTGCGCGAGTACTGGCTCATGCCGTTGGTGACCACGTGTCCGGGCTCGCTCGCAGCGGCCACCACGGTGCCGCCCGGACACATGCAGAAGCTGTAGACCGAACGTCCGTTGCGACAGTGGTGCACGAGTTTGTAATCGGCTGCGCCCAACAACGGATGCCCGGCCTGCGACCCGAACCGCGCCTGGTCGATCAGCGATTGTGGATGCTCGATGCGGAATCCAATCGAGAACGGTTTCGCCTCCAGGTACACGCCCCGCGCGTGCAGCATCGCAAACGTGTCGCGCGCGCTGTGCCCGGGCGCCAGCACGACGTGGTCCGCGCGCAGCTGCGTGCCGTCGGCGAGCATGACGCCGCGCACGTGGCGTTCGCCGGCGGCGTCGGTGTCGACCAGCAGGTCGTCGACGCGCTGGCTGAAGCGGATCTCGCCGCCGAGCGACTCGATCGTCGCGCGCATATGCTCGACCATCGACACAAGCCGGAACGTCCCAATGTGCGGCTTGCTGACGTAGAGGATTTCCTCCGGCGCACCGGCCGCGACGAATTCCGTGAGCACCTTGCGGCCATGGTGGTGCCGGTCGCTGATCTGGCTGTACAGCTTGCCGTCGGAAAACGTGCCGGCGCCGCCCTCGCCGAACTGCACGTTCGACTCCGGGTCGAGGATCTTCTTCCGCCACAGGCCCCACGTGTCCTTCGTCCGTTCGCGGACTTCCTTGCCACGTTCCAGAACGATCGGCCGGAATCCCATCTGCGCCAGCACCAGCGCCGCGAACAGGCCGCATGGGCCCATGCCGATGACGATCGGGCGTAGCGGCACAGGATGACGCGCGCGCGCCACGAACCGGTAGCCCGTATCCGGCGTCGGCATGATCTTCCAGTGCGCCGCACCGTCATCCGCATCCGTGGTCGAGGCCCCGTGCTGCAGCCGACCCAGGATCTCGGCCTCGCGCGGTGTTTGTACGTCCACCGAATATGTCAGCGCGATTGCGCCGCGCTTGCGCGCGTCGTAGCTGCGCCTGGCGATCGTGTAGTGCGTCAATTCGTCCGCATTGATCCGCAACCGCGCCACGATCGCCTCGGCGAGCGCGGATTCGGCGTGATCGAGCGGCAATTTGATGTCGGTGAGTCGAAGCATGGGGGTGTCCAGCCGATGCGCCAGTCTACGCAAGGCGCAATCCTGGTCGCGCAGCGACGCCTGCGCTGGCTGTCCATCGAGAACCTGGCGTTGACGTCCAGCCAACACCCGTGTCCCGATGCTGGCAGCCTCGCTGACATTGGATGGCCCATGACCCGTCTGTTCCTCGCATTCGCAATGACCTTGCCGCTGGCCCTTGCCGCCTGCTCCGCCGCGCCGCCGACGCGAACCGGCGGGCCATTGCCGCCCGCGCGCATGGTGTGCAACGCCGACAGCGCGCAGTCGGCGGTCGGCAAGCCGGCGACACCCGACCTGATTGAACGTGTCCGCGGCGACAGCCACAGCCGCGTCGTGCGCGTGATTCATCCGGGCGAGATGATCACCATGGATTACAGCTTCGAACGCGTCGATATCCGCGTCGACGGGAACAATGTCATCCTCGCCGTCAATTGCGGCTGAGGCAGCCGCTGACGCACCCGCCATGGCCATTCACCGGCTGGGGGCGGGCGCACCAACGTGCGCAGTCGGCACGATGAGCGCCATCGGGACGCGGGCGATGTCTACCCCAGCAGCAATCCGGCCAGCGCGCGATCGCCATCGGCCAGCAGCTGCGCCGGCTTGCGCTCGAAATGGCTGCGGACCATCGCCTCGCCAACGCACCACTCGCGCTCCTGGTCGCTGAACACGCGCAACCCCTGGCTGACCTGCGTCAATTCGGTCAACGTCGGCGCGACGTCTCCGGGATCGTCCGGCCGCGGCTTGGGCAGGCCGCCACCACGCTGTGCCGCATTGATCAGCAGGGTCAGCCGGCGCTGCGCGAGTTCCGCCTCCGTGCCCAGGCCGTTGTTGCCGTCCAGTCCCACGGCCGCGGACAAGGCTGTCCGCAATGCCGTCAGTTCACCCTGCAGCTGGGCGGACATCACCTGCAATTCCGCGCGGGCAGCATCGCGCACGGCACCGAGCGCGGCGTGGGCCTCGTCGCGCTCGGCCTGCACGGCCTTCATCTGCAACTGCAGGCGGATGAGTTC
>JAQGOI010000172.1 GCA_028293685.1 Lysobacteraceae bacterium
ATTCGGCAGGAAGCCGTCATGTCGCAGCGGATGCGTGGTTTTACCCTGATCGAGGCCGTCATCGTATTGGCCGTCGGCGGGATCCTGTTTGGCGTCGCCGTCCCCGCCTGGAGTGGGGCCATGGAAAGCGCGCACGCATCCTCCGCCCGGGCCGATTTGTTGGCCACCCTGACCCGCTCGATCAGCCACGCTGCGATGGCCGGCAGCGAAGTGGTGCTGTGCCCTGGCAACACCAGCGGCTGCCAGAACACGTCGGACTGGAGTGGCGGCTGGATCGCCTATGCCGATATCGACGGCAATCGCCAGCGTGGACCCTCCGAAACGCTGCTGCAGGCCGAACCGGCGCTTCCGGGCAATGTGCATCTTCGAACCACCGTCGGCCGCACGCGGCTGGTATTCCAGCCCAATGGCGGCAATGCCGGGTCCAATGTCACATTCACCCTGTGCGACGGGCGTGGGCCATCGCAAGCCAAGACGCTGGTGCTCGCCAACGACGGGCGGATGCGGGCCGGCATACCGAGTGCAGCGGCCGCGCTGGCCTGCGAGCAGCCGGCTTCAAAATGAAAAGGGCTTGTGATTGCTCACAAGCCCTTGCTGTCTGGCGCCCGAAGTTGGACTCGAACCAACGACCCCCTGATTAACAGTCAAGTGCTCTAACCGGCTGAGCTATTCGGGCGGGCCGCATATTCTGGGGTTGGGCCGGGGAAGCGTCAACCTTGAATGGTCCATCTCATGGCAGCCAAGGCTTGTTCCACACGATGTTGTTGATCTTGTTGCCACCGCCGTTGGTCGTACAGCTCGTAATCGTTGCGTAGGTGGGGCTGCCGGATTGCTCGGCCAGCGTCACCAGAACAAGCCCGCCAGCAGTGATGCTCGAAAAGGCGATCGTGGTGGTTTCCGTCGTCAGCCCTTCGTTGGCCGACGGCAGCGTAATGATGCCGTTGACTCCGCCGATCGACGCCGCGGAGACCTGGAAGTTCCTGAACGTGGGAACGGAAATCGTGGCCGTCGCGTTCTGCCCACTGCATGTCGCCGTGACGGTCCTGGACGTCGTGGTTTCGATCCAGTAATTCCCTACTTTGATGGACCCCGGCTGAGGTAGCGTGACGGAACTCGAAGTCACGCAGTGATTGTCGCTACCGGCGGGCTTCAGGCATTCCTGATTGACGTCGGTTGCGATCGAGTACCAGACGAACGGATTGGCACCACCGCCGCTGACGCGCACGTCGAAGGTCGCGCCGGAGCTCACGGTTCCACCCACCTGGAATGGCTGTGCGTCGCTGGCCACGTCCGAGTTGTCACTCGGGTCCACGCCGTTGAGCGTCGGCAACACCGCATTGACCGCGATACCGGAATTGGATTTGCGCATGCTGGCCGTGTTGTCCGACGTTCCTACTGCCTTGCCAATCGTGCGACTACCCGATGGCTGCGAAGGATCGGTCGCCAGCAGGTTGCCGCTGTTGACCGTCAACACGCTTGCGTTGCTGGCCAGCCATTTCGCAATCTCCGTAAGGTTGACCGACGTAAACGGCAGGAAAGGCAACACGCAGTCTTCCATGTTGGATCCCGACGGACATTGGCCCTGTGTGCCGTTGTCGGCGATCACGCCGCTCAGCTTGGCGCGTGCCTTGGCCTCGAGGTAGTCCACGTACAGCCCACGCGCATGCAGATAGCGGTAATCCGAATTGGACGCTGCACTGATAGTGACCAGCGATGGAACGTTGATGCCCGAGGTTCCATCGAACATGCTCTGCGCGTTCGCAGGTGCGGTGCCGGAGCTGCCGTCGTATTGCTTCAGGTAATTCTTGACGAAGGCCGTATAGGCAGTCGTTGCATTGGCGGTGGGCAGCCCGGTCTTGGCCGCCGCGCCTGAAACGGTTCCCGTCTCCAGCAATCCAAGCTGGCGCGAGTACATGTCTGAAGCCGTTCGCCAGAAGCCATCGACCCGGATCACCCGGCAAGCATTGACGTAGGACGCGTTGGTGCGGTTGTTGACAACAACGAGCGCGCCGGAGCCGTTGATGTCGTATTTGGATGTGGATCCGTCACTGCGTTCGGGGTCGAACTTGGCCACACCAGTCGTATTGTCATCGTGGTGATCGCGACAGCATTCCTGACACAGAGGACTCTGATCGACACCCGCTTTGGGACCAGAGCTCAACGCCTGACCGGGTGCAGCGGCTGCCGATGCTGCCTGGTAGACGTCATAGCGCTGGCCCGTCCAGATCGCAGGCCATTGTGCGGTCCGGTAGATTTCGGGGAGATTCGTGCCACCGGCGCCGTACTGGCAACTGCATTTGACGATTTCGTTCTCGAAGCGTTTCTGGATGACGACGGCGCCGCCTGCCGGAGGCGTGTAATTCAGAACAGTGAACCGCGTTCCGACGATCTGCTGGTTGTTGTTGCGACCCACCAGTTCGGGGGTCGGATTAGACGTCGCATTGGACGAGCCATTTCCCAACGCGATCGGGATGACGCCGGCCGTTGCCGGCGTGATCGTCCGGACGATGGGCCTGCCGCTGCCGGCAGCCGTCTGGTCGTCCGGCGGCGGAATCAGGTTGTTGGTCAAGGCAAGCGAACTGACGTCCGACGCCATCTCCAATTGATGGTTGTTGCCCTCGGCATCGCTCCATGCGGCCGTCAACGTGACGCGCCTGAATTGCGCGACGGCCGGATCGGCAGGTGTCGGTGCCGGCGTTGCAAAACTTGCCGGGCCGTACCAGGTGTTCACGGTCTGGTTGCTGGTCAGCGTGCCCAGCCCTGCCTGTTCGCGCGTGCAATCGATCCAGTCCGTGGCGTCGCCATCACAACCATTGGTCGTGCTGGTCGCAGTCGTCAACCCTTCGGGCAACGACCCGTATCCGTCGCTGCGTAATTCGTCCATGCGCGCAACCAGCATCGCAGCGACACGCCCGCGCACTTTCGCGTCGGCGGAATTGCGGGTCAGGCTGCCCTGCAACGACGCCAGCGCCAGCAGGCCCGTCGCCAGGATCACCACGGCGATCATGACTTCAAGCAGCGTGAAACCGCGGGACGAATTACCGGCAGGCGTGACTGTCCTCATGATGTGCTCCGCTAGTACGCGCGCTGGTCTGTCCACGCGCCTGGCAACGTCGCGTAGACCAGACCGGCCTGGGTGACGACGGCACCAAGAACGGTGTCGTCATGGATCACCGCCGATGTACCGTTCGATTTCATCTGCCCCTGGATGACCAGTGCGCCGTAAATGGCCGCGCCCGATTCCATCTGAAGCATGCAATCGCTTGGGCAGTTGCCCGTCAGGCTGCTGCCGGTTGAAGGATGGAGGGGAGCGCCGGTATCGCGGACAAAAACAAGCCCGAACACGGTTCCGTGAATGCTGACCGGCCCATCCAGGATGAGGATCACCGGTGCCGCGGGCGTGCCGACCTGGGCGCCAGACCCGATGTCGCAATCCTGCTGGCACCAGATCATGCCGTGGCTCGATGCGGCTGCGAGCAATGCGCTGGTGCCGGATTGTCCGACCTTCAACAGGCCGACGTTGGCAGGTTTTGCTATCACCCGATCGGCGTTCTTGTACAGGAAGGCTTCGTCCGGACCAACCGATGCCATCGCCGCCGTATTGTCGGGATTGGCATAGATCACCGAGGCGAGCTTGGTTTCGCCGAAGCAATCGTGGTCCGTGTCGTTCCAGGTCGCCGTCCCGAACACGTACTTGAACAGGTCCGCTGGAAACTCGCACAGCGGGTATGACAGCGCATCCGAGCGCACGTTGTAATTGACGCCAACGTGCCCACCGACGTGGTATCCCGTCGCCGAATCTGTCCCGGCATCCACATCGAGAACGTCGATGCCTTCGGCCTGCAGGTTGCCACTGCTGTCATAGCTCAAGGTCGCCGGCGCACCGCTGGCATCACACCTGCAGTCGTCGCACCGGATCGTGCCCTGGTACGGCACGGGCGTTGAACTGCCCTGCGTGTAACGGAAGAATTCGTCCGCGTAACAGGTGTTTGTCGTGCCGGTCTTGTCGACATTGACACGGGTCCATACCGATACGGGTACGCCGGGACCACCGCCGTTGGCATTCGTCACGACCTGCAGGGTGCCTGTGACGCCCGCACTGCCCGATGAGGTGATCGACGGCCTGCCCAACAGATCGTCGCCGAGCTTCGGGTATTGCCCTACGGTCTGGACGAGCGTGGAGCTCGCCGACTCGCCGGGGAGTTTCGCGACACTGACGAAGGTCGCAACACGGATCGAAGTCGCCCCCGCACCCGTTCCATCACCACACGCGATCCCGGTTGCTCCGGGATGCGCCGGACGCTTGACCAGACACAACACCGGCGCAACGCCATAGGCCACGGCCGAACCGTTGGTTGCCGTCATCTTTGATGACGTCGGCAATGCGAGCATGTATTTCGACAGCGCCAGATCGATATCGGGAATCGTGTTCAACGCATTCGCCTTCAGGCGATACATC
>JAQGOI010000178.1 GCA_028293685.1 Lysobacteraceae bacterium
TCCGTGAGGCACCCGTGGGGACGGGACAAGTTGGGCCTCCAGCAACGGAAGCCGATGGTCTGGCCGACGCGCTGGCGGGCCCCGTGCCGGCCGGTTCCAAGGTCGTCGTGCGCTGGCGCAACGCCGATACCGGCGATGGCCAGTCGGCTTCCAGCGACGCACCGCCACTGCTCCACGCGCACGCAGCCTGTGGCTTGGAGGGCGCGCTTCCGGCCGCATCGGTCGCCGAGATCGACGCCGCCTGGGATGCCGGCGAAACCCGCATATCGATCGCCGCGAAACTGTCCGAGCCGCTGTCGCCTGCGTCGCGATCGGCCTGGCTGACGCTGGTCCGGCGGACCGTGGCCGCGACGCTGGCATCCGCGCATGCGCATGCGCGGATCGAGTCGCTGCAGAAGGCCCAGCGGCTGCAGCAGGCGTTGTACGAAATCGCCGACCTTGCCGGCTCATCGCTTGAAATGCGCGACATGCTCGGGCGGATCCACAGCGTGGTCGGCGGCCTGATGTATGCGGAAAACTTCTTCATCGTCGTCTATGACGAGATCGGCAAGAGCGTGCGGTTCCTGTATTTCGCCGATGCGGTGGATCCGTTCGTCGCCGAGCCCGATATCCAGATCGGGATGCATGAGTTGCCCAACAGCCTGACCGTCGCACTGTTGCATCACGGCCATCCGCTGATGGGTCCGTCGGAACTGCTGCGTCGCCAGCTGGGCGTCGAGCGCGATCTGCAGCATGGGCCGGACAGTGCCGATTGGCTGGGCGTGCCCATGCGACGCGACGGCCGGGTCAGCGGCGCCATCGTCGTCCAGAGCTACGACCGTCCGGGCATGTATAGCGACGAAGACAGGGCCCTGCTCGAATATGTCGCCCAGCACATCCAGACGGCGCTGGATCGCAAGCACACGCGCGTCGAACTCGAGCGTCGCGTCGACGAGCGCACGCTGGAACTGCAGCAGGCGAACCTCGTGCTGCAGGCCGAGATCGTCGAGCGCAAGCGCGCCGAACGCCTGCAGCGCGCGCTGTACAAGATCACCGAGCTGTCGGTCACGACCGGCAGCCTTGAATATTTCTATGCCGACGTGCACAGCCTGGTGGGCGAGCTGCTGTACGCGCGCAATTTCTACATCGCATTGCTGACGCCCGACGGCGACCAGATCGAGTTTCCGTACTCGGTTGACGAACGGGAAACCATCCGCAATCGCAAACGTGCCAGCGGGCTGACCGAGTACGTCATCATGCACGGCGAAGCCCTGCTTGCAGGGCGCGCGCGCATCGCCGACCTGGAAGCCGCCGGCGCCGTGCGCAGCCATGGCGCCCACGCGCATTGCTGGCTTGGCGTACCGCTCGTGCGCGACAGCATGGTCGTGGGTGCGATCGTGGTGCAGAGCTACACGTCGGATGTCACCTTCACCCCGCGCGACCAGGAATTGCTCACCTTCGTTGCCCACCACATTGGTGGCGGCCTTGCGCGCAAGCGCACGCAGGAGCATCTGAAGGCGGCGCATTCGGAGCTGGAATTCAGGGTCGAATCGCGCACCCAGGAACTGGCCGGCGCCAACCGCGAACTGCGCTCGCAGATCGGCGAGCGCATGCGCGCCGAGCAACGCCTCACGCACCAGGCGCGACATGACGCGCTCACCGGCTTGCCCAATCGCCCGCAACTGCTCGAGCGGCTCGATGTCGCCATCAGCAATGCCCGGCGGACCGACGGACCGTCGTTCGCGGTCCTGTTCCTCGATCTGGACAGGTTCAAGCTGATCAACGACAGCATCGGCCATGCGGCCGGCGACGAGATGCTGGTGGAAGTCGGCCGCCGGATATCCGCCGCGCTGGACGGTCGCGGCGTCGTTGCACGCTTTGGCGGTGACGAGTTCGCCATTCTGGTCGATGCATTGGAGAACACGCAGGAGACGGAAACCATCGCTTCGCGGATCCTCGAAGCACTGGGCAAACCACTCTGGCTTGGTGGGCGCGAATTGTTTCCGTCGGCCAGCATCGGCATCGCCTTGTGGCAGCCACGCTACCGGCTCGGCGAAGAACTGCTGCGCGATGCCGACGCGGCGATGTATCGCGCCAAGGCCGAGGGGCGCGACCGCAGCGCCGTCTTCGATGAAGCCATGCGCGCCCACGCCATCCGTTTGCTGGACCTTGAGGCGGACCTGCGCCGCGCCATTCTGAGCGATTCGTTCGTCCCGCATTTCCAGCCGATCGTGCGGCTGACCGACGGCAAGATCATCGGCCACGAGGCGCTGTTGCGCTGGAACCACGACCTGCACGGCGCATTGCCGCCCAGCGAATTCGTCGGCGTCGGTGAAGACAGCGGTCTCATCGAACAGGTCGACTGGTTGCTGTACGAACGCGTGATGGCCTGGATGGTGCAGTCACACGAAGGTTACGTGTCGATCAACGTATCGCCCAGGCATTTCCGTTCCGACGATTTCGCCGAGCGCCTGCTGGGCATGGTCGACGCTGCTGGTGCCGATCCACGGCGGCTGCGGATCGAGATCACGGAAGTGGCGCTGCTCGACGATGCGCCACGCGCGCTGCGCATGCTCAACGTGTTGCGCAGCCGTGGCGTGCTGGCGTTGCTGGACGATTTCGGGACAGGCTTCTCGGCGTTGTCCTACCTGCACAGGTTTCCGATCCAGGCATTGAAGATCGATCGAAGCTTCGTCGCCGGCCTGGATGGGGAAACCCGCGCTGAAAGCCTGGCGCTGGTGCGCGCCATCATCGCCCTGGCCGTCACGCTTGGAATCGACACCATCGGCGAAGGCATCGAAACCGCCGTGCAGCGCGACACGCTGATGGAACTGGGCTGCCTGATCGGACAGGGCTACCTTCTCGGCACGCCCGAGCCGGACGCGACATGGGGCAGCGTGGTGCTTCGATAGGTTGTTTCGCCGAGGCTCAGGCCGGCGGATCGCGTACTACGAGCAGACGCTGCTCGGTCATGTCGGCGATTGCATAGGCCACGCCTTCGCGACCCGCTCCCGAGCCCTTGACGCCGCCATAGGGCATGTTGTCCACCCTGAAGCTCGGTACGTCGCCAACGATCACGCCGCCGACGTCCAGTCGATCCCACGCGCGCATCGCGTGCGCAAGGCTGCCGGTGAAGACGCCGGCCTGCAGGCCGAAGTCGCTGTCGTTGACGCGATCCAGTGCATCGTCGAAGTCGTCGAACGACTCGATGCACGCCACGGGCCCGAAGGCTTCCCTGCGGTACAGATCGCAGTCGTGCGGAACGTTTTCCAGCAGCGTTGCCGGCACGAAGGCGCCGTCGCGTCGACCACCGGCCCGTTGTGTTGCGCCTGCGGCGATGGCTCCCGCAATCCAGGCTTTGACGCGCGTTGCCGCATCGACGTCGATCATCGGGCCTATGAACACGTTTTCATCGCGTGGATCGCCCATGCGCAGGGCCTCGACCGCCGTTTGCAGTTTGTCGAGCAGCGCCGCGTGGACATCGGTATGCGCGAAGATGCGCTGCACGCTGATGCAGCTTTGCCCGGACTGGTAATACGCACCGGATACAAGACGCTCGACGACGACATCAAGCGGCAATCCGGGATCGGCATCGACGATGCAGGCGGCGTTGCCGCCCAGCTCCAGCGTGACCTTCTTGCGTCCGGCACGGGCCTTGAGGTCCCAGCCGACCATGCCGCCGGTGAAACTCAGCAATGCGATGCGCGTATCTTCGACCAGCAGGCCGGCGTCGTCGTTGGAGCATGGCAGGATCGAGAAGGCGCCCGCCGGGAGCGCCGTCTCCGCAAGGACCTGGCCGATAATCAGCGCGCCGATTGGGGTCTTGGCGGCTGGTTTCAGCACGAACGGGCAACCGGCCGCGATGGCGGGTGCGACTTTGTGCGCGACGAGGTTCAACGGAAAATTGAACGGCGTAATGAACGCGCAGACCCCGACCGGGACACGCTTGACCATGCCGCGATAGCCGCGGGTGCGCGGGGAGATCTGCAACTCGAGCAACTGACCTTCGATGCGCGTCGATTCTCCGGCCGCGATGCGAAACGTATCGATCAGTCGCGTGACTTCTCCGCGCGCATCCTTGATCGGTTTGCCGGCTTCGATGCACAAGGCGAGTGCCAGTTCATCCTTCCGATCCGTGAAGCGCTGCACGCAATGTTCGAGCACATCGCGGCGTGCGTCGGGCGGGAATGCCGCCATTGCGGCATGGGCGTCATGCGCGCGGCTGATGGCCTCCTCGAGGGTCTTGGCATCTGCAAAAGCGACGCGGGTCGCGATTTCCCCCGAATACTTGTCCAGCACAGCGAGATCGGTATTCGCTGCGACTGGCTTGTTGGCGAGAAAGTACGGATAGCTGCTGTCGAGCATGCTGGTCTCCTTGGCGCAAAGCTTGCGACAGGCGCGGTTACGCCAGGGTCGCGGATGCGATGTGAGGCTTCAACCGCTCGATCCTTCGACACGAACGCGAAGGTGCCCATCACTCAACCGCGCGTCGAGCGGGTCGCCCGGCGCGGCGTCGAGGACGCTGCGCACGATGCGGCCATCGTCGTGCTGCAGGATGGCGTAGCCGCGTGCCACCGTCGCCAGCGGACTGACCGTATGCAACGAGCGTGCGAGTGCGCGCAGGCGCAAGGCTTCTGCGGCCAGGCGGCGCGTGATTCCAGCCTGCGTGCGCGGACCGAGACCATCGATGCGCTCGCGCAGGCGTTCGAGCCGCCGCTGCGGATGGGCTGAACGCAGCACGGCGTCGGCGTGTCGCAGGCGTGCGTGTTCATGGTCCAGTCGGCGTCGCCACGCGGCGGCCAGACGGCGCAGGCCTTCCGCCTGGCGTTGGCACAGCAGCGCCAGGCGTGCCTGTGGACGCAAGCCGTGCAACCGGATCGAAGCGCGATCGGCACGCTGGATCGCACTACGCAGGCGTTGCCGCTGCAGGTTGGCCAGTCGTGCGAACAGGCTGCCCAGGTGGCGACTGATGTCCTCCTGGCTTGGCACCAGCAGTTCCGCTGCGGCCGACGGCGTCGGCGCGCGCAGGTCGGCGACGAAATCGACGAGGCTGAAGTCGGTTTCGTGTCCGATGGCGGCCACCACGGGAATGGTCGCCGCGGCAATCGCGCGCACCAGTTGCTCGTCATTGAACGCCCACAGATCCTCGAGCGAGCCACCGCCGCGGGTCAGCAGCAGCACGTCGTAGCGGCCACTGGCGACGGCGCGTCGCAACATCGAGATGATCTGCGCGGGCGCGCCCACGCCCTGAACCAGCACCGGCAGGATGTCGACTTCGATCAGCGGATAGCGGCGCGCGAGCACGCTCAGGACGTCGCGCACGGCAGCACCGCTCGGCGAAGTCAGCACACCAATCCGGCGCGGGTGCGCGGGCAGAGGCCGCTTGCGGTCGGTCGCGAACAGTCCCTCGGCCGCGAGCTTGTTGCGCAACTCGTCGAAGGCCCGCCGCAATGCGCCTTCCCCGGCCTCTTCCATGTGGTCCAGCACCAGCTGGTACTCGCCGCGCGCCTCGTAGACGGTCAGGCGGCCGCGGGCCAGCACGCGCAGGCCGTCGCGTGGAACGAACTTCAACCACGTGCTCTTGGGCTTGAACAGCGCGCATTTCACCTGGGCGCGCGCGTCCTTGAGGTTGAAATACAGATGGCCGGAGCCCGGCCGCGAGACGCCACTGAGTTCGCCCTCGACCCAGATCAGCGGGAAAGTGTCCTCCAGCAGGTCGCGGGCAAGGGTGTTGAGCTGGCTGGGCGTCAGTACTTCGCGATCGCGGGCGGGGTTCGTATTCACCGCGCCAGACTAAACTATGGGCATGAGCATCGAGACAATTGCCGCGCCCATGGCGCCTTGCGCCGGCCAGTTTGGACCAGCCCCCAGGCGCGCCACGCGCCAGGTGCGCATCGGCAATGTCCTGGTGGGCGGCGATGCTCCGGTCGCGGTCCAGTCGATGACCAACACCGACACCGCCGACGTGCCCGGCACTACGCGGCAGGTCGCCGAGTTGTGGCGCGCCGGGTCCGAAATGGTGCGCATCACCGTCAATACGCCGGAAGCCGCGGCAGCGGTTCCGCGCATCGTCGAGCGCCTGCAGATGATGGGCATCGAGGTGCCGGTCATCGGCGACTTCCATTACAACGGACACCAACTGCTGGCCAACGAGCCGGCGTGCGCACAGGCGCTGGCGAAGTACAGGATCAATCCCGGCAACGTCGGCTTCGGCAGGAAGCGCGATACGCAGTTCGCGCAGCTGATCGAGCTGGCCATCCGCCACGGCAAGCCGGTGCGCATCGGCGCCAACTGGGGCTCGCTGGACCAGGCGCTGGCGACGCGGATGATGGATGAGAATGCGTTGCGCCCACATCCGTGGGACGCGTCGCGCGTATTGCGCGAAGCGCTGATCCGCTCGGCGCTGGAGTCGGCCGCGCGTGCGGTCGAGATTGGTCTGCCGGCCGACCGCATCGTGCTGTCGTGCAAGGTCAGCGGCGTGCAGGAACTGATCGCCGTGTATCGCGACCTGGCTGCGCGTTCGGATTTCGCACTGCATCTCGGGCTGACCGAAGCAGGCATCGGCAGCAAGGGCATCGTGGCATCGTCGGCGGCGCTCGCGGTGCTGTTGCAGGAAGGCATCGGCGACACGATCCGCATCTCGTTGACGCCGGAGCCCGGCGGCTTGCGTACGCAGGAGGTCGTGGTTGCGCAGGAGCTGCTGCAGACCATGGGGCTGCGCGCGTTTACACCAATGGTGACGGCGTGCCCGGGATGCGGACGCACGACGTCGGAATTCTTCCAGGAACTGGCGCAGACCGTGCAGGAGCATGTGCGCGCGAAAATGCCCGAATGGAAAATCACGCATCCCGGTGCCGAGCACCTGACGCTGGCGGTGATGGGTTGCGTGGTCAACGGGCCTGGCGAGTCGCGTCACGCCAATATCGGCATTTCGTTGCCGGGCACCGGCGAAGCGCCGGCCGCGCCGGTGTTCGTGGATGGTGAAAAGTCCGTCACCCTGCGCGGCGATACCATCGCCGCCGACTTTGTCGGAATCATCGATGCCTATGTCCAGCGCCGATACGGGCCCGCCTGACGGTCAAGCCGCGGCACCGCTACCTGCAACGCCAGGCGAGGCCGCGCATGTCGTCAAGCAGGAAGGCCGTCTCGGCGCGGCATTCCTCCGGGTGCATGGCTGGCGACTGCTGCTGGTATTCGTTGGCCTGCTGCTCCCGCTTTGGGGATTCGGTGCGATGGCGGACGCCTTGCACGACGGCGAAGTCTTCGTCTTCGATGTGCCGATCCTTGAAGCCATTCACTCGATGGCATCGCCACAGCTCGATAGTGCCTTCATCGTGATGTCGGCGCTGGGCTATGGCTGGGGTGTCGTCCCGCTGGATGTGTTGCTGGTGCTCGGCCTTGTCCTGCGCCGCCGCATGCGCGAGGGCATCTTTGCTGCGACATCCATCGTCGGGTCGCTACTGCTCAATGTCGCGGCCAAGCATTCTTTCGAGCGGATCAGGCCCGGATTGTGGAAATCGGTATCGCCTGCGGAGACGACCTACAGTTTTCCCAGCGGCCACGCGATGGGTTCCATGACCTTGGCCATGGTCGTTGTCCTGTTGTGCTGGAGCGTGCGCACGCGGGGCGGATGGAGCTGGCGCTGGCCAGTCTCGATACTGGCCGCCGTGTTCGTATTGCTGGTCGGACTGTCACGCATCTATCTGGGCGTGCACTTTCCGTCGGACATCCTCGCCGGGTGGACCGCTGCATGCGCGTGGGTGGTCGGCGTGTACGGGCTGGTGTTTTACGGCACGCTGAAGCCGTGGCAGGTCGCGGACAAACACGCCGCCTGAGTTATTCGCCGGGAACGACGGCCTCGGTTGGCGCGGTAGTCGCGGCGATGCGCGACAGCTGCACTTCGCGATGGGCGATATAGACGTTCGCCGCAAAGATGATCGCCGCGCCGATCACAGTCCAGCGGCTGATGGTTTCACCGAACAGCAGATAGCCTGCGACCGCCACGACCGGCAGCTGCATGAAACTGATCGGCGTCAGCGCCGAGACTTCCCCGATCCGCAACGCCCGGGTCCACAACAACTGGCCGCCGGTCCCGAACACGCCGATGCAGACCAGCCATACCCAGATGACGCCGTGGGGCCACTGCCAGACGAACAGGGCGGGCAGCAGCGACAGCGGCACCCAGAACAGGTACGTGTAGAAGACGATGGTGTCGGCCGGATCGATGCGGGACAGCTGCTTGATCTGGATCGCGACGATGGCGCTGAGCACCGCCGCCAGTACCGCGATCAGCGAGCCGCCGGTGAATCCGCTGGAGCCCGGACGCACGATCACCAGCACGCCGATGAATCCGACGATCACCGCTGCCCAGCGGCGCCGGCGAACCTGCTCGCCCAGCCAGATCACCGCGGCAATGGTGACGAACAATGGCGTCGAGTAGGACAGCGAGATTGCCTGCGACAGCGGCAGGTGGCCGATTGCCCAGAACCCGGCGAGCATGGAGCCGATACCGATCACGCTGCGCAGGAGGTAGCGTGGCAGTTGTCGCGTCCGCAGCGATGCGCCGCTGTGAAACAGGACAGGCAGCAGGGTCAACAAGCCGAAGAGATTGCGGAAGAATGCGATTTCAAACGTGGGCAGGCGCGCCGACGCGATGCGGATGACGACGGCCATCAGCCCGAAAAACAGTGTGCTGGCGAGCATCAGCCCGGCCGCCTGCGCGAACCGGTTCGCCGGCACCGTTACCATTGCTCCCCGATGATGCGAGGTTCGGGTTCCAGTGCGATGCCGAAGCGCTCGTCCACGGACGCTGCGATCCGTCGAGCGACGTCCAGCAGCTGCAGACCGCTTGCGTGTCCATGATTGACAAGCACCAGCGCGTGATCGGGCGAAACCCCGGCATCGCCCTCGCGGAATCCTTTCCACCCGCAAGCATCGATCAGCCACGCCGCCGACAGTTTGCGCAGCGCCGGGTCGTTGCCGGCAAACACGGGCAGGGCAGGGTAGTCGCGCTTCAGCACATCGGACTGCTCGATCGAGACGACGGGATTCTTGAAGAAACTGCCGGCGTTGCCAATCACAGCCGGATCGGGCAGTTTGCGACGACGGATGCGGCATACGGCTTCGGCTACCTGCGATGGTGTCGGCGTGTCCATGCCCATGGCGACGAGTTCATCGCTCAGGCCCGCATAACCCAGGATTGGTTGGCGCGTACGGGTAAGGCGGAACTCCACTGAAGTGACCAGATGGCCGTCCGGCTCGCGCTTGAACAGGCTGTCGCGATACGCAAAGGCGCACGCCTCGCGATCCAGTCGACGCACGCTGCGCGACGCCCGCTCGAACGTTTCCACGACAGAGACGAACTCGCACACTTCGGCGCCGTAAGCGCCGATGTTCTGGATCGGGGCGGCGCCGACCGTCCCCGGAATCAGTGCGAGGTTCTCGAGCCCGGCGAGGCGATGGCCCAATGTCCAGAGCACGAGCTCGTGCCATTCGACACCGGCATCGGCGCGAACCGTCGCTGTCTGGCCGTCGTCATCAAGGATGCTGATCGCCTGCGATGACAGCGACAGCACCGCGCCCCGCGGGTCGCCGGCAAACAGCAAATTGCTGCCGCCCCCCAGCACGAGCAACGGCGCGTCGCGCAGCATGGCGTAACCGAATAGTTCCGGCAGCGCAGCGACATCGGATACTTCGATCAGCAGCGGCGCCCGCGCGGGCACCCCGAATGTGTTGC